>CAZFVT010000478.1:0-2987 GCA_964522355.1 uncultured Woeseiaceae bacterium
ACCCGAGTAAGCCTCTCCAGACTTCGCGGTCCCCAGGCAGAACTGCGGGTTTTCAATCTTCGCCGCGAGAATGTTCGCGTCGCCAGCGTGCGGCACGATTCGCTGTCGCCGTCGCTCGGCTATGTCCGAATCAGCCAGTTCAACGACAACACGGCATCCGAGTTAAGCGTCGCTATCGACTCGATCCGCGAGGAGTTTGCAGCGACGGATGAAGAGCTGCGTGGCCTGATCGTCGACCTGCGAAACAATCCGGGCGGCATCCTGGATTCGGCGGTGGACGTATCGGATCTGTTTCTCGACGGCGGCGTCATCGTCAGTGCCGAGGGCCGCAGCTCCGAGTCCCACTTCATACGGGAAGCGGGTCGCGGCGACATCCTCGACGGATTGCCCATCGCAATTCTCGTCAACAAGGGCTCCGCCTCGGCGTCTGAAATCGTCGCCGGCGCCCTCCAGGATCATGACCGGGCGATGATTGTCGGCAGCTCGACCTTCGGCAAGGGCCTGGTGCAAACCGTCATGCCGCTGTCGCGGGGTCGGGCCATCAAGCTGACGACTTCGCGTTACTACACGCCCTCCGGTGATTCGATCCACGAGACGGGCATTACTCCGGATGTCGAGGTATTCGGCGATCAGCGATTCCCTGGCCGGCAGCTGAACGCCGGCCTCGATCGCGAAGGCGACCAGCAGCTGGCCGAGGCCATCGATCTTCTGTCGGACCGGCGTCTGGTCCAGGGCAACACGGACGGCCGGTCGGACGACGATTAGCCGGCCGCCACCGGGCCCGGCCGACCCCGCGTTTCAGTTGAACCCCCGCTATCGGAATCGCTCTAACTGAGCGTTCGACAAGCTTGCTAGAATTCCGGACATGAATAACCTCATCACACGCGCCCTGCTGCCACTCTGTGGCCTGTTCATGCTCCCGGCCATGGCCCAGGATCAACAGGCACCCGCGGCACCCGGCAGCGATACCGCCTGCACCGCCGTTTACGACCCGGTCTGCGGCGCCGACGGCAACACCTACAGCAACGATTGCGTCGTCGAGGCCGCTGGCGTCGAGCTTCTCTACTACGGCGAATGCGCGGCCGAGGAAGAAACCGAATTCGATGCCTGCCCGGAAGTGTTCGAGCCGGTCTGCGGTGTCGACGGAAACACCTATCCGAACAGCTGCTTTGCCGATGCGGCCCGAATCGAGATCGCCAGCCGCGGCGTATGCGCGGACGAGTCCCTTGTTTGCGGCGACGAGAATGAGCCGGTTTGCGGCGCCGACGGAACAACCTATGGCAATGCCTGCAAGGCGACCAAAGCGGGCGTTGAGGTCGCGAGTCTGACGGCCTGTGTTGGTGACAACGGTTGCCCCGACGTTTTCGAACCGGTTTGTGGCAGCAACGCCAGGACCTATCGAAACCGCTGCGAGGCGGAACTTGGCCGGATACCGGTCCAGCGGGTGGGTGCCTGCGATGTGACTGCCTGCCCTGAAATCTACGTGCCGGTGTGTGGTGATGACGGGGCTACGTACTCAAACGCCTGTACTGCCGAAGGTGCCGGGATCACCCGCTATACCGAAGGTGCCTGCGGGGCTCGTCCCTGCCCGTCTTTGTTCGTACCGGTTTGCGGTGCTGACGATCTAACCTACGGCAACGCCTGCCAGGCAGAGCGCGCGGGGGTCAGAATTCGCTATGCCGGCCTCTGCGAGGCGCAGGGTCAGAATTGCCCGAGCGACTACCAGCCTGTTTGTGGCCTCGACGGCAACACCTACGACAACCAGTGTCGACTGGACAATGCTGGCGTGAGGCTTGCTTACGCCGGTACCTGCCTGGGCCAGTAAGCCGCCGGGCCTCGCCCGGATCTAGCGGTGGCCGACCAGCTTCTTCAGAGGCTTGGTCAGCAACAGCAGGGCAATGCCGGTTCCCGCGGTCGTCATGACGATAAACCAGTACTGATCCGGGAAAGCCGCCACGTTGTCGGGATCGAACTCGCCGGCAATCTGCCCGGCAACCAGGTTCCCCAGCGCAATCGAGACGAACCAGATGCCCATCATCTGGCCGACAAAGCGCCGTGGCGCCAGCTTGGTCGTCGCCGAAAGACCGACCGGCGACAGCGCCAGCTCGCCAAAGGTGTGGAACATGTACGTCAGGATCAGCCAGATCGGCAGAGCCTTACCGCCGTCGGCCACCGATGACGAGGCGATAACCATCATGAAGAAACCGAGTGCAAGGAGGAGCAGGCCAAGACCGAATTTCGCCGGCGTCGACGGATCGAGATTGCGCCGCGCCAGGGCCACCCAGAGCCAGGCGAAGACCGGTGCGAACAGAATGATGAACGTCGAGTTCACCGACTGGAACCAGGTCGACAGCAGGGTAATGCCGGCAAACTCGAGCTGGGTATAGCGATCGGCAAAGATGTTCAGCGAACTGCCTGCCTGTTCGAAGCCGGACCAGAACATGGCAGAGCCGCTGATCAGCACGATGAATACCGATACCCGCTTCTTCTCGTCGCTGGTCAGATTGCCGAACATGAACACGTAAACGAAGAACACGATCGTCACACCGACAATGACCGCGGTCGAGTTTCTTGCAATGGCGACCGGGTCGAGCGCGACGCTACCGGACACCGCAAGACCGACAAATATCGCGAGAACGACCATCGATACGGTGACCAGGCGCCAGCCGTTTCGGCGGCTTGCGGCGTCCTTCTCCGCATCGCCGCTACTGTAGGGATGCAGGCCGGCATCTCCGAGGTAGTGCCGCGTGAAATAGAACTGCACGACGCCGAACAGCATGCCGAAACCGGCTGCCGCAAAACCGTAGTGCCAGCCAAACAGCGGGCTCTGCGCGAGAGTCCCGCAGATCAGCGGCCCCAGCACGCCACCGACGTTGATGCCCATGTAGAAGATCGAAAAGCCGCTGTCGCGACGCGGATCGCCCTCAGCGTAGAGCTCGCCGACAACGGCACTGGCGTTGGGTTTCAACAGCCCGGTACCCAGTACC
>CAZFVT010000479.1:0-2985 GCA_964522355.1 uncultured Woeseiaceae bacterium
CTGCCGCCCGTAAACGTCGTCCTCGTGAATACCCCGGGCGCCGTACTTGAAGTACTTGAGCTGTCGGATGAGGTACCAGTCCTGCTTGTTGTCGAGCCGCGGGCCGTTCATCGCGGCGAGCCCCTCGGCATCGGCACCGTGGCAGACGGCGCAGGCCTCATACAGTGCCCGGCCGGCCTCGACATCCGGTGCGGTGCCGGTCTCGGTAATCGCGAACTGAGAATCCCACTCGTAGGGCCGGTTGCGAGGCCGATTGCGCATGCGATCGGGGCGCGGATTCTCCGGCGTGACCGGCAGGGTCTCAATGAAGGCCGCCATGTTGCGAATCGCGGCTTCATCGATCAACGGATACGAATAGACGAACATCTGCAGGCCGGGCTGGTCCTCCGGGTGGGCACCGCGAACCTTGCCGCGAAAGTTCGTCAACTGTCGCTCGGTGTACCAGGCCGGGTCACCGGCAATCTTCGGTGCATCGAAGCGCTCGGTGCCCAGCCCGTCAGGGCTGTGGCAAAACGCGCAAAACTTCCACAGCGATTCGGCCGCCGCAAGATCCGGCTCCTGGGCCGCGGCCGGCACGATGCCCAAGGCACCGGCAGCCAGGGCGATCAGCAGGCGATGCCGAAGCGAGATCATCCTAGAGACTATCCAGCAACCGCGTGAGCTCCGCGTCCAGCTCGTCCAGGTTTGCCTGGGCCGTTCCGTCCAGCTCGCCGGCCAAGAGGTTGTTTCTCTCGGCCGGATCGCTCAGCAGATCATAGAACTCGCGCCTGCCGGCGGCCTCGTTGATATAGAGCTTGTACTGGTCGTTGCGTATGGCCCTCGCGTTTCGCTCGCCGTTTCGTGACGGGCCGAAAACGTCGACGAACGCGTAGTCGCGCACCGACGCGGACGCGTCTTCAAACACCGGCCGCAGACTGACGGCGTCGCGCTTCTCTTCGGCAAGGCGCGGGTCGTCGGCGGTACCGGCGAGGTCGAGCACGGTGGCAAACAGGTCAACGGAGTTGGCCAGCGCTGCGGTCGTCGACCCCGCTTCGATGCCCGGACCCGAAACGATCAGCGGCACATTGACACCGCCCTGGTACACCGTGCCCTTGGAGTGCTCCCTGTCGAACGGTGCGGTTGCCATGCCCGTGGGCGTGCCGTTATCGCCGAGAAAGATCACGTAGGTGTTGTCGCGTTCCTCTGCCGGCAGGCCATCCAGCAGGCGCCCGATCTCGGTGTCCATGGCTTCAATCATCGCGTGGTACACCGTCAGCGAACTGGCCGGGTCGGTCACATCCTTCAACGCTTCGTTGGTGGCGTCACTGAGCAGATTCGCGGGCGGAACTTCATTCGGCGTATGCGGTGCGTTAAAGGCGACCCACAGCAGGTAGGGGCGGGACTGGTCGCGCTGCTCGAGAAAATGCAGGGCGTCATCAACGGTATCGCTGGTGACGTAACCGGTCTTGCCGTCCGTCATCTGCGCATCCACGACTTTCGACCAGGCGAAATAGCTCTCCACACCACCGGCGCGGAATCCGCCGGCGTAGTGATCGAAGCCGACCAGCTGCGGATGCTCCATGCCGCCGTTGGCCAGGGTCGCCAGGTGCCACTTGCCGACTGCAGCAGCCTGGTAGCCGAGTGATTCATCGGCTTTCAGAGCCGCCGGCAACGCGTAGGTGTCTGGGCGCAAACCGGGCCGGTTCGGGTCGGCCGGCGTGCCCGTGTACTGCTGGTTGCGGCGGCCGCCGCCACCACCCCCGCCGCCACCGCCATTCGCTCGGCGGTTCGCGCGCCGGTTGCCGCGTCGGTCATTCCCGGCGTCCGGTGCTGCAGGCACGACGTAGTCGATTTCGGGCGCAGAGGTTGGTGTGCCTACGCCATTTCGGAAGCCGTATTGCCCGCTGAGGATGGATGCCCGCGTCGGCGAACAGACTGGCTGCGACCAGAAGTTATCAAAGCGCATGCCCGATGCGCAGAGGCTGTCCAGCGTGGGCGTCGTCGCGGTCTGGGATCCCACCGGGTAGCAGGGGATCGTCTCTACGCCCATGTCATCGCCAATCATGATGATGAAGTTGGGCGGGCTGTCTGCAGAGCCCCTGTCCTGGGCGCACGCGTGGGTGCTAAAGCACAGGGCCGCCGTTAACAGCAGTGCGTTTAGCGTGGGTCGCAAAGAAATCATGTATCGGTTCCTCTTGAACAATCGTTCCTGGTAACTAGCCTTAACCGTCAGTCTTAACAGTCAATTTTGAAGTGTGAGTCCGGTGGCTCGCAGGTCGGTCGCCATGCCGAGCAGCCAGTCGTGCCGTTCCTGTGCCGAAGCTTCCAGCGTTTCTTCGAGCAGGTTGCTGCTTTCGAATGGATCTTCAGACAGGTCGTAGAATTCAAAGGTGCCGCGCCGCCGATACAGCTTGTATCGATTGCCGCGAATGGCGAAGTCACCTTTTTCGACACCCGCAAAGTTCTCACCGAACACGTCCGCGTAGGCGTAGTCGCGAATCGATGACGTGGAGGGGTCTGCCAGGTAGGGCATGACGCTGACTGAATCTACGGGCACGTGCCGGGGCAGGGTGTGTTCCGGGTCGATACCTGCCATCTCCAGTACGGTCATAAAGAGATCTGTGGAGTTTACCAGCGCGTCCGAAGACCCTTTCTCGACGCCGGGCCCGGTAATGAACAGCGGTACGTTGACACCTCCCTGGTAGAGCGTGCCTTTGGCTTTCCCGGGATCGACCGGCGGTCGCACCGAGGCGCGCGAGGAGCCGTTGTCGCCGAGGAAGATGATGTACGTGTTATCGCGCACGTCATCCGGCATCGAGTCGAGCAGTCGTTCGATTTCAATATCGAGCGATTCGAGCAGCATGTTTGCATACGCCAGGCCGTCGGTTCGCGGGCTGGTTGCCGGATCCACGTCCGACCAGTCGCCGTGCCAGCGGTTCTCCGGCGGCAGGTGCAGCGGCGTGTGGATCAGGTTGTAGGCCATCCACAGGAACCAGGGCTTGTCGC
>CAZFVT010000480.1:0-2969 GCA_964522355.1 uncultured Woeseiaceae bacterium
ACGAATACCTCGACAACGCCTTGCGCGGCGCGCGCCCCGTGGTCGGCGCGCCTGACGTCGGCGCGTACGAGTTTGAGAATTGAGATCGCGCGGCGGTGCCCGGCCGCCACGCGGCACATCCCGTTGATCTGCTAGAATCGCGCCGCGGCGTGTGGCGCTGCCGGTGTATCCACTAGCCGATTCGAGGTTGTCTTGAGCGTAGACGTCTACGACGATTTCCGGGCCTTGCCGGCTCACTTGAGAGAAGCACTCAGCTTTCCGGCCGAGCCGCGATTCGAGCGCTCTCTGCAGTGGTTCGAGAACCTCCACGAGCAGGTGATCAGCGCACAGGCTGATCCCCGTATCTACGTGTCTGAGTCTCAGGGTGAGGCACCAGTCGCACTGTTTTGTGCGGTGTCGCGTGAGCGGCCGCGAGAGCTGACCAGCCTGACCAATTTTTACAGTCTCGAATTTGGTCCCTCGGGCGCCGTCGCGCGAAGCCGGGTTGCAGCCGGCATGGCGCGTATCGCGGAGCACATCGCAACCGAGGCGTTTGATCGGCTGGAACTACGCCTGTTGCTCGACGGATCGCCGGAGGCATCGGAGACGCGCCTGGCGCTGGAGCAGGCGGGCTTTCGTTGCAGCGACTACTTCCAGTTCGACAACTGGATCCGGCGAGACGACAGCGCCGGCGGACGCGACTTTGAGGCGTACTACGCGTCGTTGCCCTCAAAACTCAAGAATACGGTTCGGCGAAAGGGCAACCGATTGCAGCGAGACCACACGGTGCGGATCGAGCGCGTAAAGGCGCCCGGCGCAGCGTTGGAACAGGCGATCGAAGACTACGTGGCCGTCTACAACAAGTCCTGGAAGGAGCCGGAACCGTATCCCGAGTTCATGCCGAGCATGATTCGACTCGCGGCATCACTCGATGCATTGACGCTGGGCACCCTGTACCTCGACGACACCCCCGTGGCAACCCAGGTCTGGTTGCACGAGCCTGGCCGGACGGTGATCTACAAGCTGGCTTACGACGAGGCCTACAAGCAAACCTCGGCGGGTTCGGTGTTGTCTCGAGCACTGTTCGAAGACGCATTTGCCCGTGGGGACGTCGGCGTGATCGATTACGGTGTCGGCAACGAGGCGTACAAGCGGGACTGGATGACTGAAAATCAGCGACTCGTGGGGCTTGTCGGCTACAACTCAGCACGCTGGGGCGGCCGCTGGGGGATCGCCAAGGACGCCGCGCGTCGCATCGCGAAGCGCCTGCTCAAGGGTGCATCAGACCAGTAGTTCGCGCGGATGCGGGTGGCTTAAGAAGTTGATGGGGCTCGCCGTGGGCCCGTACGCACCCGACTGGAACACCACCACATAGTCGCCGATCTGCCCGGGCGCCATTTCCATTTGATCCGCCAACAGGTCCAACGGTGTGCACAGGGGGCCGACCACCGTTTGTACTTCGGGTGCGTCGGCATGCACACGGTTGCCGATCAGGACGGGATAGTTCTTGCGGAGAATCTGTCCGAAGTTTCCTGATGCAGCCAGGTGATGGTGGAGGCCGCCATCGGCAACCAGGTAGGTGCGGCCGCGCGACACTTTTCGATCCAGGACCTCGCAGCAGTACAGGCCCGCTTCACCCACCATATAACGCCCAAGTTCGATGGCGAGTGTGGTGGTCGGTGATTGTGATTTGAGCTCCCGCTGAATCTCGGCCAGTGCCGTCCCGATGGGCGCGATATCCAGCGGTTCATCGCCGGGGAAGTAGGGGATGCCGAAGCCACCGCCGATATTGAACCACTCCAGCGGCTGCGACAGGCGGGCCATGAGCATTGAGGCAAGCTGCCAGGAGTTTTGTTGCGCCTCAATCAGTGCGTCTGCCCTGAGATTCTGCGAGCCGCAGAAAATGTGCATACCGACGAGATCCAGTGACGAATCGTTCAGGTGATCGATCACCTCGGGGACCTGCTCTGCGTCGATTCCGAATTGCTTCGGGCCGCCGGACATCTTCATGCCAGACGTCTTGAGCTCGAAATCCGGGTTGATACGCAGCGCCACGCGCGGTCGGCAGGCACGGGATGCCGCGATCGACTCGAGGCGCGCCATTTCGGTAACCGACTCGATGGTGACGGTAATACCCGAGGCGACGGCCTGCTCCAGCTCGGCAACACGTTTCCCGGGACCGGCGAAACTCATCCGGTCAGGCGACATGCCCGTGTCGAGCGCGACACGCAGTTCCAGCGCCGACGCAATATCGAGGCCGTCGACGAGCGGCGCGATTCGATTGACCAGGGCGGGCAACGGATTGGCCTTGACCGCGTAGTGCAGGTGCATGCCTTCGGGAAGGTGGCTTCGGAGATGCGCGATGCGCTTTTTCACGAGCGCCGTGTCGTACACGTAGAACGGCCCGGGACCCATCTCGCGTGCGATATCTGAGATTTTGCGGCCGCCAACCGTCAGCTCGTTGTCCGCGACGCCGAAGCCGTCAATTCTGGTGTGGAGGGGAAGTTCGCTGGTTGTCATGGGCTCTGGGCCTCACCGTCACTGAGCGACGCACGGACTGCGCCACGGTCGATCTTACCGTTCGGGTTTCTCGGTAGCTGTGCTCTCCATTCGATTTCTCCCGGCAGCATAAAGTTGGGGAGCTCCGCGCGGAGGTGCTGGAGGAGGCTATCGGTTGGAGCCTCGGACCCGTCTTGCCCGTCGCGTGCGACGGCGACCAGAACGATTCGCTGCCCGAGCTGGTCATCTTCGACGCCAATGGCGGCTGCTTCGGTCACGATACCGGAGGAGAATGCCGCTTCTTCAATCTCTGTGGGACTGACCCGGTAGCCCGAGGTCTTGATCATGTCGTCCTTGCGGCCAACGAAGTAGAGGAAGCCGTCGGCATCGCGACGCACAGTGTCCCCGGACCAGACGGCAATTTCGGGAAGTGGTAACTCTTCGCGTTGTCCGGGTGCGGGCTTGAAGCGCACGGCCGTGCGCTCGGGATC
>CAZFVT010000481.1:0-2956 GCA_964522355.1 uncultured Woeseiaceae bacterium
CACCACAGTTGAAAACCGCCGCCAGTAAGGCTCTGCGAGCCTGTTACCGGGTTGTCGCCCGTTGGCGACAAACCCCGGAGTGTGACGCCGGTCCCCAAATTATCGCTCCTGCGCCGCTACCATCGGTACCTGATGAATCGTTTCGGCTGCGGTTAATGTCCAGGCTCCTGCCAACTCGAGGTTTTTCGCTGATTCTCGGCGCCCTGCTGGGTTCGCTGCTGCTCGGCTGCGACATAGAAACCTTTGACGAGGAAGCCGCGCGCTTCCGCGCGGATGCGCCGCCCGCACCCGATCCGACGCCGGATCCCGATCCTGACCCGGACCCGACCCCGCCGCCCGCCGGCTTTAATCCGGTCTTCTCCGAGATTCAGGACAATCTGTTTACGCCGACCTGCGCGACCTCCGGTTGTCACGACGCGAGTGCCGCAGCGGGCCTGAACCTGTCGGACGACGTGAGCTACGCGATGCTGGTCGACATTCCCAGCAGCCAGGCCGCGGGTATTGACCGCGTCGAGCCAGGCAGCCCGGTTAATAGCTACCTCATTCGCAAGCTCGAGGGCACGGCCGCGGTGGGCCAGCAGATGCCGCCGGGCGGTACGCTCTCGCAGCCCGTCATCAACGTTGTGCGTCAGTGGATTACCGACGGCGCGATGGACGATACGGCCGCGCCCCCGCCGCCGCCCATGGCTACCGCCATTCGCGTTTCTTCGCTATCACCGCAGCCCAACGCGGTGCTAACGGCGCCGCCGACCCAGATCGTGGCCGGCTTCAGCAAACCGCTGGACGCCACCAGCGTCAACGCCAACACCTTTATCCTCGAACGCGCCGGTGGTGATGGCGCCTTCAACGACGGCAGCGACGTAGTGGTCGCCGCTGCATCGATCACCGTACCGGTCGGCAATCCGCAGAGCGCGGTCTTCGACCTGACCGGCGTCGCGATGCCCGATGACTCGTATCGCGTCACCCTGGAAGGTGCCGGGGCGTCCATCATCATGGACCTCGACGCGCTGGCGCTGGACGGCGAGTTCGCCAGCGTGTTCCCGTCGGGCAACGGCACGGCCGGTGGCGACTTTACGGCGTTCTTCAGCATCAGCACACCGGTGGTTGTCGGGCCGACGCTCAACGAAATTCAGATAAACATCCTTACACCGTCCTGTGCGACGGTGGGCTGCCATACCGGACCTGCCGGCGGCCTGCTGCCCACCGGCCTCGACCTGAGCAACGCAGACGCAAGCTTTGCGAACCTCGTCAACATCGCCAGCACGCAGGCGGCAGGACAGACCCTGGTGGTTCCCGGCGACCCGGACATGAGCTACCTCGTCGATAAGATCGAGGGCATGGCCGCCGTCGGCACCGTTATGCCACCGCCGCCGCGTGCCACCCTCGATGCTGCTTCGATTGCCGTGATCCGACAGTGGATTACCGACGGCGCCCTGCGCTAGCCGGCGACAGAACTCTTCTACCAGAGATAGCGAAAGTCGATCCCGAGGTTTAGGCCCGGGGCATCGATGCCGGATCCATGCACCCGGTACTGCTCGTCGAACAGGTTGCTGGCGCGGAACCGTAACGACCATCGATCATCGGGCTGCCAATCTGCGGCGATATTGATCGTCGCCCAGCCATCGGTACCGTCAGGATCGATTCGAGAATCGTTGGCGTCCCTCGCGCTCAGCCGATCCTGTTTTCCGGCGAACAGAACGTAGGGAGTCAACACCCAGTCGTCCGTAAGCAGGTAGTCGACGACGAACCGGCCATTGAGCGGCGGTACGCGATCCGCCGGTTCGTCACTGCCGCTGCCATCGTCCTGATCGCCGCGCGTGTAGTTCAGGACCAGGTTAGCCAGCAGCCGATTGCCGAAACTCGCACCGAGCTCAGCTTCAAATCCCCAGAGATCAGCACTTGCCCGATTGCGCGTTTGCACGACGTCGCGGCCACCGGGCGTGGTTGCCCCCGTCAGCACGGACACGAGCCGATTGTCATAGTGGAATTGCCAGGCAACCAGCGACGCGGAGTAGCGGTCGTTCGCGTGCCGAATGCCGAGGTCAAACTGGATGATGTCCTCGGATTCGAGGTTGGCGTTCGGGATATTGAAGCGGTTCCCCGGTCGTTCCCCCAGCGTCCCGAGATCGAAGACGTTCGGTGCCCGGAATCCAAAACCGGCATTGGCGACCAGCCGGGTCGAATCGTTCAGCGCAAGCTGCCAGCCGAGATCTGCACTGAAGTCATCGATGTCGACGTTGGCGGACGGCGACATGCCGGTCGCGGCCAGATCAACGTTGACGATCGTGTAGCGCAGGCCGCCGCTTAGCGACTGACGGTCGCCAATCCTGAAATCGCTGTTGGCAAAAACCGCTGCCTGGTCCGCCGACGACCCATCAGGGAAGCGCGACTGCACCATCTGTTGCTCGCCCGTTGTGAGGTTCAGTTCCTCCCGGCGACTGGACACATCGTCATGATAGAACTCACTGCCGACGACCCAGCCTCCCCGAGCGTGCTCACCGCTCGCCGTCACCGATGCCCCCAGCAGTCTGCTCGCGTTGTCTTCCAAACGCCGGACATCGGAGCCAAAGTCCCGGGTCCTCCGATCATCGACGATCTCCTGCCAGCCGAGGTCAAAGCGCCAGCTGGCACCCAGCCAGGCGTTTTTGCGATCGTGGCGAATGTGCAGGAAGTTGCGCTCGTTCGGCGCAAAGAAGAACTCCTCAGCGGCCGGCTCGGTCTGGCCAAAGCCGGGGACCAGTTCGTCGACCCTCGGCGTCTCCGGCTGCCGACCGTGCTGAAGATCGAAAAGCCACAGGCGATCCTCGTCCGGCGTCAGCGCGACGGCCGCACGAAACGCCTGAGCCGAGTAGCCGCTTGGGCGGACAGTGTCGCCACCGCCGGTCCGACGATTGCCCGTTTCCAGGTAGTTAGCACTGACGAGCATCGCGAGTTGATCGGTGCCTGCATCCAGGCT
>CAZFVT010000482.1:0-2956 GCA_964522355.1 uncultured Woeseiaceae bacterium
GTGCTCACCGCCTGAATAATCGCGCGTATATCGGTACCGACGTAATTTGGCGTTACGAGCTGGTCCTGAGCCAGCACGGAGTGCGCGGCCGACAGCGACAGGAGGGCGGCGAGCAAGGCTCGGCGAATGGATCTGAGTGTGGTCGAAACCCGATCGGTCACTTAAATACCTTCTAGTTTTCTTCGTCGCCGCCCAACTGCAGCTGGCTCGTTGTCAGCGTCAGAACCTCGTCCTGACCATTGCGCTCGATGGTGACGGAGACCTGCTCCGCGGTACCAAGGTTCTGGAATATCTGCATTGCCTGCTGCGGGTCGGTGAGCGCAGCGCCGTCGATCGACTTGACCAGGTCGCCGGGTCTCAGGCCCAGCGCCGAAAAGGCACGTCGGTCACGCCCCGGGTAGAGCCGAAAGCCCACCTGCTGGCCATCCTTGTAGTAGGGCGACGGCCGTATAACGTCAGCGAGTTTCGCAGCGTTCTGCGTCAGCTGCTGCTGAATACTGGTGGTCGGCGAGTTCTGAGCCGGCGCAGAAACAACGCGTGTAGTCGTGCGTCGGGCAGGTGCCTGCCCAACCGGCAGTTCCTTCGGCAGCCTCAGTGCTTCCAGGGTGCCGTTGCGTCTCAGGACGACCTGATCGCGGTAGACGGCATGTAGCGTGGCGCCCTGGATAATCACATCGCCGATGACATAGACCTTTTCTTCATTACGGTTGTCGGCAATGATGGCCGCCGTCAGCCTGTCGTCCGTCCCTGCGATAGTGCCCTTGAGCGTCAGCGCGAGGCGCGTGTCCTGCAACTCCTCGTCCGGCTCCAGGTTGAGGACCGGTGCAACCGCGTCCTCGGGCTTCGCCTCTCCAAAGAGGTGTGCCGAGGCGATCCTCTGGACGTTGACAGCCCCGCCTGATGTCGGCGCGGCAGCCGTTGCTGGCGGTGCGACCGTGATCGGGTCTCCCTGGGGTGCTGCCGGCACAAACATCCACGCGAGGCTCGCGAGCTGCCACCCGAGCACGATGACCAGCACCAGCGCGGCAGCGCCCGGCAGGTACCTGTTGCCGAGCGCAAACCAGCGCTCAGCGTCCATGTTGCTGATTTCGTTCCAGTTTGCAGGAATAGCCATTGAGTTTTGCCGGTTAACGAAGGCCTTGATGGTGGTGCCGGATTAAGGATTGCGCAACTACTTTATCAACCCATGATGACAAGTTCAGGGTTACCTTGTAAACAAGGCCGCAAAGCCGCATGAAACCGGCGTTTACGGACCGTTACTCACTCTGTTCAGAGACCTCCGCAGAGACGTTAAGTTGCCTTCGAATGCGGTTTCCGCGGGGCCTTGGTTTGTGAGCCGGCGGGCCCATATATAATGTCGGTTGGAGGCATCACGCCGCCGGCCGCCGGGATTTGCATTCGGCGAACCCGTTAACAGGCACGGAAGCACCGGACACCCTCATGTCACAGGACTACGATTCAGATCAACAAGGCTCTGGCTACGACATGCTCGTGGAGGAAGAGCGGCCCAAGCTCAAACGGCCGCCGCTCTACCAGGTGATTCTCTTGAACGACGACTACACGCCGATGGAATTTGTGGTCGAGATCCTGCAGTCCGTGTTTTCGATGGAGCGTACACAGGCCACCCGGGTGATGCTCGAGGTACACACCAAAGGTAAAGGTGTCTGCGGCGTGTACACGTACGAAATCGCCGAAACCAAGGTTGCCCAGGTAACCACGATCGCTGAACAGCAGCATCACCCGTTGCTGTGCACGATGGAAGAAGCGTAGGATGAAACCAGCGCAGGGAGATGCTTGCTGATGCTAAGTAGTGAACTCGAATTTTGCCTTAATGAGGCGTTTCAAAACGCGCAGGAACGACGTCATGAATTCATGACCGTCGAGCACCTGCTATTGGCGTTGCTGGACATCCCGAAGGTTCACGAGATTCTCAAGGCCTGCAACGCCGATATGAATGAACTTCGTCGGCAGCTCAGCGAGTTTATTGATGAGGCGACGCCGCTGATGGCCGCCGACGACGAAGGCGACGTACAGCCGACGCTGGGTTTTCAGCGGGTGCTCCAGCGCGCCGTTTTCCACGTGCAGTCCAGCGGCAAGAAAGAAGTCACCGGCGCGAACGTGCTGGTGGCCATCTTCAGCGAGAAGCAGTCGCAGGCTGTCTATTTCCTGGGCCTGCAGAACGTCAACCGGCTGGATGTGGTGACCTATATCTCGCATGGCATGCCTCAGGTGCCCGGCGACAACGACGAGGAGCAGACGGAGCCCACGCTCGACGGCGAGGGCGAGGCCGAAGAGAGTCCGCTCAAGCAGTACGCGACGAATCTCAACCAGCTCGCCATTGACGGCAAGATTGATCCGCTGATCGGTCGGGAGCTGGAGATCGAGCGCACCGTCCAGATCCTCTGCCGGCGGCGCAAGAATAATCCGCTCTACGTGGGTGAGGCGGGCGTCGGCAAGACGGCGCTAGCCGAGGGTCTCGCACGCATGATCGTTGAAGAGCGTGTGCCCGAGGTACTGATTGACAGCACCATCTATGCGCTGGACATGGGCACCCTGATTGCCGGTACCAAATACCGCGGCGATTTTGAAAAGCGTCTGAAGGGCGTCATCGCCGAGCTGCAGAAAGACCCCGGTGCGGTGCTCTTCATTGACGAAATCCACACGGTGATTGGCGCGGGTGCGGCCTCCGGCGGCGTCATGGATGCGTCCAACCTGATCAAGCCTGTTTTGGCGAACGGCGAAATGCGTTGCATCGGCTCTACCACCTATTCCGAATACCGCGGCATCTTCGAGAAGGACCATGCGCTGGCGCGGCGCTTCCAGAAGATTGACGTTCCTGAGCCGAGCGTCGCCGAGACGATCGACATCCTCAAGGGTCTGAAGACCCGATTCGAGGAGCACCACGGCATCAGCTATGACGTTCCCGCGCTGGAGGCGGCTGCCGCACTGGCAGCGA
>CAZFVT010000483.1:0-2952 GCA_964522355.1 uncultured Woeseiaceae bacterium
GAGCAGGCCAAAACAGATGCCCTCCGGCACGGCGAAGCTCACTCCGTCCACAGCGACGACGCCAGGGTAGTGTTTGACGAGGTTTCTGGCCTCGAGAGCTATGGGCATTTAGGGCAGATATCCTACGGACGGCTGGGTCGTAGGGTAACGGTTGAGCCGCTCCTTCGGTAGTCCCGGTGCGGCCGGTAAACCAAATTCGTTTTTCGTGCATCTAAGTCAGTAACAGCAACTCTGACTTACTGACACGGGGGATAGATCATGCAGCGTACAAACCGGATTTCGGCAGCGTGGTTATTGCTGGGGCTCATACTGCTGGGCAGCTCGGCATCGGCGGGAAGCGTCAACAAGAGCATCAGGATCGAGGCCGGGACGCAGTCTTCCGGCGATTCAACGGTCAACGGCAGCGTCTCGGTGGGTGCGGGTGCCGTCGTCAGCGGCCCGGTGGAATCGGTCAACGGCAGCATCAATATCGACGACAACGTCCAGGTCGAGTCGGTCGGTACCGTAAACGGTGGTATCCGAATTGGGGACGGCATTGTGACCGACGGAATCGAAAGCGTGAACGGGGCGATCCGTATCGGGCCCTCCGCGCAGATCCAGGGCTCCGTGGAGGTCGTGAACGGCAAGATTCTGCTGGATCGCGACGGGCGGGTCGGCGGCGACCTCGAAACCGTTAACGGTGAAATCAGCATCGTTCGCACGGAGGTTGGCGGAGATATTCGCACGGTCAACGGCAACGTGTCCCTGAACGAAGCGTCGACGGTTCGCGGCGATATCATCATCGAAAAGCCCGGCGGCTGGGGCTGGGGCCGCCAGAAGCGTAAGCCGAAGGTAACCATCGGCCCGGGCTCTCGAGTCGAGGGCCGCATCGTCGCTGAGCGCGAGATCGAGCTTTACATAAGCGAATCGGCGAGCGTTGGCGGCGTTTCCGGCGAAGCGAGCCTGGAGGATGCCATTCGCTTTACGGGAGATCGTCCGTAGAATAGGCCGGGTGCAGCGTTCCACCCAGCAACTCTCCCTGTTTTCCGAACCACGGGGCCAGGATGTATCGAAGCCCGGCGAGTTGCCGGGCTTTTCTGTCCGCGAAAGCGCTCGGGCGAAGCGACTGTCGATCAAAGTCTATCCCCGGGGACGCGTTGAGGTCGTGGTGCCGAAGCGTACGAGGCCCGCAGACGTGCAGGCCTTTGTCAGCGAGAATCGGCAGTGGATTGCCCGCTCGCTGGAATCCTTCGCCGACCAGATCGAACCTGAAAGCTACAGATTGCCGGATCGGATCGACCTGCCGTCGATCGATCGGCAGCTGGTCGTTGCTTATCGCGCGCGCGAGGGGCAACAGACCGTGCGCTGTCGGGAGCTGGGCGACACGCTGGTGCTGACCGGCGCTACCGACAGCGAGGAAGCCTGCGTTGCCGCATTGCGTCGCTGGCTGATGAAGGTGGCCCGGCGGGAACTGGAACCGCGCCTGAAGGCACTGTCACTGGCCTGCGATTTGCCCTACAAGAGAATGCAGGTGAGGGCGCAACGCACCTGCTGGGGCAGCCACTCCAGCAGCGGGACCATCAGCATAAATCTTTGCCTGCTGTTCCTTGACGCGGCCGTCGTGCGCTACCTGCTGATCCATGAGCTGTGCCATGCGCGGCACATGAATCATTCCCGGTCCTTCTGGCGACTCGTGCAGCGGCACGAGCCGCGCTACCGCAGGCTCGACAAGGCGCTCGGCGAGAGCTGGCGCGAGGTACCGGGCTGGCTGGGGATTTACTGAACGCCGCTAGCCCTGGTCGAGCAGTTCGCGAAGGTTGATGACGGCGGCATTGGCACGGGCGATGTAGTTCGCCATCACGAGCGAGTGGTTGGCGAGAAAGCCGAAGCCGCTGCCGTTAAGGATCAGCGGTGAGCGAATCGGGCGCTGGGTTGCCTCAAGTTCGCGAATGATCTGCCGGACGCTGGTTTCAGCGTTCTTGTCGGCCAGCACCTGCGCAAAATCGAGTTCCGCCGCCCGGAAGAAGTGCACCAGCGCCCAGGTTGTGCCTCGCGCCTCGAAAAATATGTCGTCGATCTCGAACCACGAGGTTTGGACCACGACGTTGTCACTCAGATTCGAGTTGGCTTCCGCCGCGGCGTCTCCGGCAAGGTCGGTGTTGATTACGGTTTGTGCGACGCTGTCACCGAGGCGCTTGGACAGGTCACCCAGCCGCTTTTCGACTTGGGCCAGCCATTCCCGCAGGTTATCGGCGCGGGCGAAGAACTGGGCTTCGGTCGGCCCTTGGCCGGCCAGTCGGTCGCGGTAGCGGCTAAAGCCCTCGATGCCCTCGCGAAAGCGGGTTTCCGTGGGCGGCAGAATCCAGGAGTTTGGTTCGAAGAAGAACTTGGGTTCGGCGATCGATACGTCGGCATCCTCGCGGGATTGCGACTGGCTGCGGCTGTAGTCGTTTCGTACGACCCGTGCCAGGTCCCGAACCTGCTGAAGCACGCCCTGCTCCCAGTTCGGAATGTTGTCGAGGAGCACGCCCGGCGGCAGCCGATCGTTGGTCAGGTAGCCGCCTGGTTTGTCGAGCAGGGTGCCGGCAACCCGCACCAGGGTGTCCGAGGTCGCATAACCCACGATCTTGCGATCGGCTGAGGCATCGGCCGGCGCGCCGTTGACCCAGAACATGCCCGGCGAACGAGACCAGTACCAGGCGAGTATGACGAGGATGACGGTCAGGCCCGCCAGACCGTAAAGGCTCGCGCGAACCCACAAGGCCCTGTCGCCGAGTTTGAGAAACTGCATGGATGCCAGAATATTTTTCACTGCCTCGTGTTCCCTTTATGCGGCGGCGCCGGCCGCTTCCCTGACCAGCTGCCGGAGTACGTAATGCAGAATGCCGCCATTTTCAAACTAGTCGCGTTCCTTTGGCGTATCGATGCGAACGACGGCCTGAAACGTGGTCACGGCACCGTCTTCCGCCGTGG
>CAZFVT010000484.1:0-2937 GCA_964522355.1 uncultured Woeseiaceae bacterium
CTCGCGAGTCTCATATTTTGCGGATGTACCAATGAGCCCGCTGCGCCGTCGGCGGAGCTCCGCTCACCCGAGCCGCCAAACATCCTGCTCATCGTCGTTGACGACATGGGCTACACGGACATCGGCGCTTTCGGCAGCGAAATACCGACGCCGAATCTCGACGAACTGGCGCTTGCCGGCATGCGCCTCACGAATTTCCATGCGAACGCGCAGTGCGCGCCGACCCGCGCCATGCTCATGTCCGGTGCCGATAATCACAAAGCCGGAATGGGTTCCATGTTCGGCGACAATTTCATCCAGGGCGGCCACGGCGGCCGCTGGGGTTACGAGCGGTATCTGCATCCGCGCGTCGCGTCCCTTCCCGAACGGTTGCGGGAGGCCGGCTACCAGACCTACATGGCCGGCAAGTGGCACCTCGGTGGCGATGACCAGAAGAAACCATCAGCCCGCGGCTTTGACCGCACCTTCGCCCTGATGTCGGGCTCGGCGAGTCATTTCGAGATGCGCGGCGCGGCGCGGCCGGCTGAGTACCGGGCGGACGGTGAGCCGGTGGAAACGCTGCCGGCGGATTTCTACTCGACGGACACCTACACCAACAAGATGATCGAGTTCATCGACGCAGGGCTTGCCGATGACAAACCGTTTTTCGGCTACCTCGCACTTACCGCACCGCACTGGCCCCTGCAGGTTCCGGAGGAATACCTGGACCACTTTCGCGGTGCCTACGATGACGGCTATGACGCACTCCGCGCTCGCAGACTCCAACGGGCTGAAGCGATGGGTGTCGTTCCAAAAGTCGACCCCGAACTGTTTTCACCGACCGGTGAGCCCTGGGACGCTCTTGATGACGAGGAGAAACAATACTCCGCGCGTACCATGGAGCTCTACGCCGCGATGGTCGAGAACGCCGATGACAATATCGGCCGGGTCATTGCCTTCCTGAAAGAGCGCGGTGAGTTCGACAACACCTTCGTTTTCTTCATGTCGGATAACGGCGCCGAGGCGGATCGTGATGATCGCAACCCGACCTTCGTCCGAAACATCGCCCGATTCGGCTTCAGTAATGACTACCAGAGCCTTGGGCAGCCTTCATCCTGGGCTTTTATTCGAGAAGGCTGGGCCCAGGCAACCGCCGCACCCTTCAGGCTCTACAAGGGCTTCCTGACTGAAGGTGGCACGCGAGTCACGTCTTTTGCCTTTCACCCTGACATGCAAGGTGCCGGCTCGGTCAATAATCAGTACCTCACGGTGAGAGACGTCATGCCTACCCTGCTGGACCTGGCAGGTGCCGAGTTCAACCCGATCGAGTACGACGGTCGAGAGGTGCTGCCCATGGACGGCAAGTCGTTCAGTGCACTGTTTGACGACTCTGACGCCGTTATTCACTCCCCCGATGAGATCATTGCGACCGAGCTTCACGGTCAGCGGTCACTGGTTCGCGGCGACTACAAGATCGTCTGGGAGCAAATGACGGCGAACATCTGGTACGAAGGCGAGGCGCCAGAGCACTGGCGACGCTGGCGACTCTATAACCTGGCGGAGGACCCGACCGAGCAGCACGACCTCGCTGCGGCGGAGCCTGAGATTCTCGCGGAGCTGACCGGACTCTGGGACGCATGGGCCGAGGACAACACGGTGATGGTTGATGTGACGCCCTACTGGCAGCAGCCTCGACCCTGAGTAAGACCCGTCATCAAAGGTCAGCGATCGAAAAGCCCGACACGGGCGGATTCTCAGCGACGGGTTTGAGAACAATAGTGGTACGAACCCGGCTCACCGACGGGATGGTGTTTACCTGCGATTCAATAATGTCGTTTAGCTCATCCGTGTCTGCCGCGCGGACCTTGAGCAGGTAACAGTCGTCGCCGGCAATCTTGTGTAGTTCCTCGAGCCCCCGGACCCTGGAAAGCGCATCCGCCGTATCGAAGCCCTTGCTGGGTTTCACGTCAGTCACAAACACGAAAGCCAGCAGCGGTTTTCCCAGCAGAGCGGCATTTAGCCGCAGCTCGTAGCCTTCAATGACGCCGGCGGCTTCGAGACGCCTAATCCGGTCGGATACCACCGAGGCCGCGAGGCCGACCTGGCGGGCGATATCGGCTTTTGATGCGCCGGCGTTTTCAACAAGAATCGACAGAATTTCCCTGTCTTTTTCGTCAATCATTTGAATTTTTCTTTTTCTATCCGTGTATTTGACGCTATGATAGCGATTATTCCGTTGTATACCCAGTTTTTCAGCCATGCAATTCGAATTCCTTGACCTGACCGTCAGAGAGACCGCCGTGCGCATCGCCTGCCTCCGCCGCGCAGGACCTCTTGCGCCGCTCGTCTGCCTGCACGGATTTGGCTCTACGAAAGAGGACTATGCGGACCTGGCGTTTCGCGAGGACTTCGAAGACCGCGATCTTGTGCTGCTGGACGCGCCGGGATTCGGTGAATCGACCGTCGAGCAGGCGACCGCGCTGTCCATCCCCTTTCTCGTCGATACCGCGCTTGCCGCCTGCGACAGGCTGGGCCTCGATCGCTTTCACCTGTCCGGTCATTCGATGGGCGGGCTGACGGCGCTGCTGCTGGCAAGCGCGAACCCGAAACGGGTCTTAAGCCTGATCGACATTGAAGGCAACCTGGCACCGGAAGACTGCTTTCTTTCCCGTCAGATCGTTGAGCATCCGACGGACGACGCCGACGAGTTTCTTGCAGGCTTTATCGATCGGGTGAGCCAGCGGCCTGAGTACTCATCGAGGTTGTACACGAGCGCCCTGCGCGCCAAGATCCGGGCGACGTCGGCCCGGCCCATCTTTGAGTCGATGGTCGAGCTGTCTGATAGCCGGCCGTTGCTTGAAGACATAGCCGCTCTGCCCTGCCCCAGGATGTTTATTCACGGCGAGCAGAACCGGCACCTCTCCTATCTCCCGACCTTGCCGGGGCTGGGCGTCGAAG
>CAZFVT010000485.1:0-2926 GCA_964522355.1 uncultured Woeseiaceae bacterium
ACCGCATTGTCGAACACCTGATGATGCGAGCCGGCGAGGTTATCTCCAAGAGTGAGCTCACCGACCGGCTGTACGATCAGGACTTCGAACGCGACAGCAACGTGATCGAAGTCTTCATCGGGCGGCTGCGCAAGAAACTGGACCCCGACAACCGCATAAAGCCGATCGAAACCCTGCGCGGCCGGGGCTATCGTTTCGCGCTGGAACGCAGCGGCGGGGAATGAGCCCTGACGTTGCGCGCGGCTCCTGATCGCTGCCTGACGCCTGCGCGTATTCGCGGTCCGATCCATCATGTCCTCGCTTAGCGCCCGACTGCTGCTCGCGGTCACCCTGCTGCTGCTGGTGTTTTTCGGCGCCACGATCGTGGTGCTCGACTCCGCGTTTCGTGAAGCGGGTGAGCAGGCGGAACAGGACATTCTTGACGGCCAGCTCATCGCGCTGCTTGCCGCCGCGGATCCGAACGAGGCCGGCGAACTGGAAATGCCGCTGGTCATGGCCGAGCCGCGCCTAGCAGCGCCCGGTTCTGGTCTCTACGCCGAACTGCGTTCCAACGGCAGCGAGAGCGTCTGGAAGTCCGAGTCCTCGATCGGTGTCGACGTGCCTTTCGGGGCGCCACCGCCGGCCGGCCCGCCGGTCTTTGAACGTCTAAGCCTCGACGACGGCACGCCGCTGATGGCGCTGGCGATCTCCGTTGACTGGGAGCTCGCCAACGGCGAATTTCGACCCTACAGCTTTTACGTGGCCGAGAGTCTCGATTCCTTCAACGCGCAGATTGCCGCGTTTCGGCGCCAGCTGTTTAGCTGGTTTGCCGCCATTACCCTGATCATGCTGCTGTCGATTTCGCTGGTCATGCGCTACCTGTTGTCGCCGCTCAGGCAGATTGAGGATGAGATTTCCGACATCGAGGAAGGCCGGCGTGACGCGCTGTCCTCGGGCATGCCCGATGAGCTGGAGGGAGTCGCGCGCAACCTGAACCTCCTCATCGAAAGTGAGCGCGGCCGTTCGGAACGCTACCGGCTCACGCTCGATAACCTGGCGCATAGCCTGAAGACGCCATTGGCAGCCATCCGCGCCGTGGTTGAGGAGAACCCGAACGCGGCCGAAAGCGACAAGATTGAATCGCAGGTCGAGCGGATGAATGACATCGTGCGCTACCAGCTGAGAAAGCCGGCGGTGCTGGCCGGGGACAGCTTTGCGCTTGGCAAGGTGGACATCGCCGGCGAGCTCGCGCGGCTGATCGACGGATTAAAAAAGGTCTACAAGGACAAATCGCTGACGTTCGCCGTTGAGGTCGATGCAACCGCGCAGTTTCGTGGCGATACCGGGGACTTCCTCGAGCTGGCCGGGAACCTCGTCGACAACGCCTGTAAGTGGAGCTCGTCCGAGGTGCGCGTAGATGTCTTGACGCCGTCTGCCGGCGGCATGCAGCTCACCGTTGCGGACGATGGGCCAGGCATTCCGGAGGAGGCCGCGGAGCTCCTGCTAAAACGCGGCATGCGCCTGGATGAATCGGCGCCCGGCCACGGCATCGGCCTGGCGGTCGTTAAGGACATCGCCGCGGCGCACGGCGGCGAGCTTTCCATTGGCCGCGCCGAGATCGGTGGCGCAAAGCTGTCGGTCGTTATTCCGTCCCGCCAGGCGGCTTAGACGCGTCCAAGGTCGTTGCCGGCTTGCCGCCGGTCTTCTTTTCACTATGGCCCGCCTGCAGGAATGGCTCCATGAATTCCATCGGCATCGGGAAGACGATGGTGTTGGTCCGCTCGGTGGCGATGTCTCGCAGGGTCTGAAGATAGCGAACCTGCAGGCCCTGGGATTCTGAGGCGAGTACCGCCGCCGCTTCCGCAAGCATGGTTGCCGCCTGCTTTTCACCTTCGGCGTTGATGACCTTGGCACGCCGGGAGCGCTCGGCCTCGGCTTGCTGGGCAATCGCGCGAATCATGCTTTCGTCGAGGTCGACGTGCTTGATCTCCACGTTCGATACCTTGATGCCCCAGTTGTCGGTGCGCGCGTCGAGGATTTCCTGGACGTCTTCGTTCAGCTTGTCGCGCTCGGAGAGCATGTCATCGAGATCGTGCTGGCCGAGCACCGAACGCAGGGTGGTCTGCGACAGCTGGCTGGTTGCCTCAAACACGTTCGCCACCTTGATGATTGCTTTCTCCGGGTCGACGATGCGGAAATAAATGACCGCATTGACCTTGACCGACACGTTGTCCTTGGAGATGACGTCCTGGGTCGGCACGTCGAGCACGATGACGCGGAGGTCAACCTTTTGCATCTTCTGCAGGAAGGGGATCAGGATGATCAGGCCAGGGCCTTTGACTGACTGAAAGCGGCCGAGGAAAAAGATCACGCCGCGCTCGTATTCCTGGAGGATCTTGAAGATTTGCGAGGCAAAGGCGATGAGGCCAAACAGCAGGATGGCGAGTGTAATCAGGTTATCCATGGTCAGTCAGATCCTTCGCTGCGAGAAGCGTTATGAAGTTGCCAGTGAGTCCGCGGAGTCGGTGGCCGGTTTGACGATGAGGGTCAGGCCGTCAATGCCGATAACGACGACATCCTGATCCTTTCGTATGGGTACGGTGCTTGTGGCCTGCCAGGCTTCGCTTTCGAACCAGACTTTGCCGGGACCGGTAAAGTCGACCATGGCGCGGCCAATCTCGCCGATGGCGCCTTCTCGTCCGCTGACGGCGCCGCGGCGGCGCAGCTTCACGAGGTAACTGACCAGCCACATGAGCGACAGCCCGGCGATGATGCCGAAGGTCACGAGGAATGTGATCGATATGCCGAAGCCCGGCACGCCGCTGTCGAACATGATGATCGAACCGACGATGAACGCGACGATGCCGCCGAGGCCGAGTGCGCCGAAACTCGGTACAAACGCTTCGGCAACAATGAGCACGATGCCAACGATGATCAGCGCGAGTCC
>CAZFVT010000486.1:0-2913 GCA_964522355.1 uncultured Woeseiaceae bacterium
TCGGTCGGCAGGTTCTTTTCGCCGGCCCCCGAAGAAGCACAGAAGCGACCCGGCATTGCCGGGTCGCTTTTTTTCTTCCTTCGCTTGGCATTGACCGTCGATCCGGTCCGCACCTAAAATCACGGCCTTCGCAAAATCCCCCTTAAAGAGACCCTAATGCCAACGATTCACTACATCACCAGTGACGGTGAGAAGCACAGCGTGGAAGTCCAGAACGGTTACTCCGTTATGGAAGGCGCGATTAACAACAATATCGAAGGTATCGTTGCCGAATGCGGAGGCGCCTGCGCCTGCGCGACCTGCCACGCCTACATCGAGGAAGGCTGGGCCGAGAAGCTGCCACCGATGGACGATATGGAAGACAGCATGCTCGACGCGGCGTATGAGAGGCAGGACAACAGCCGGCTGACCTGTCAGATCGAGGTCACCGATGCCCTGGATGGCCTGGTCGTCAAAGTGGGTGAGAACGAGTACTAGGCGCGTAGCTGTACCGGCGCAGAAAGCTCCGGGGTCCGTTTAACGAAGACCGGTTTCCAGCCGGCCGATCACCATGCGCTGGATTTCGCTCGTGCCCTCGTAGATCTCCGTGATCTTGGCGTCACGGAAGTAGCGCTCCAGCGGCATCTCCTTGCTAAACCCCATGCCGCCGTGAATCTGCACCGCCTGGTGGCTGATGTACATCGCAGCCTCCGAGGCGTAGAGCTTGGCGACGCTGGCGTCCAGCGTATTGCGTCCACCGGTCTCTTTGCAGCGCATTTTGTTGCACGCCGCTCGATACGTCAGCAGCCGGGCCGCATCGAGGCGGCATTTCATGTCGGCGATCTTATTCTGAATAGTCTGGAATGAGCCGATTCGATTGCCGAAAGCCTCACGTTCACGCACCCATTCGAGTGACGCATCGTAGGCCGCCTGGGCGATTCCCAGGGCCTGGGCCGCGATGCCAATTCGCCCGGTATCCAGCACGGTCATCGCCTGCCTGAAGCCTTTGCCCTCGACGCCCACCAGGTTCTCTGCCGGGCAGCGATAGTCGTTGAGTTCTATCTCGCAGGTGGCTGACGCGCGGATACCCAGTTTCGGTTCCGTTTTACCGAGGCTGAAACCGTCGGCCTCCGTGTCGATGACGAACATGCTGATGCCATCGGAACCCTGCTTCTCCGCGTCGGTGCGGGCAAACAGGATGATGTATCGAGCTACCGGGCCAGAAGTAATCCAGGCCTTTCGGGCGTTGATGACGTAGTGGCTACCGTCGGCCGAGAGTTTTGCCGTTGAACGCATTGCGGCAGCGTCTGACCCTGACTGGGATTCCGTCAGCGCGTACGCCCCGTTGACTTCCCCGGAGGCAACCGGCTGCAAGAACCGGCTCTTCTGCTCGTCGCTGCCGAATTCCAGCAGCGGAACGCCATACAGCGAATTGTTTACCGAGACGATGGTCCCGTGCGCCGCATCGGCCGCCGAGATTTCTTCGACAACGAGGACATAGCAGAGGCTATCCAGGCCCGCGCCACCGTAAGCTTCAGGGACCTCGACGCCCATGAACCCGAGCTCGCCGGCCATACGGATGGTCTCCTCGGGAAACTCGCCGGTTTGATCGAACTGTGCAGCGACGGGCTTGATCTCGTTCTGCGCGAATTCCCGTGCCGCGTCGCGGATCATCTGTTGGTCGTCGTTCAGCTCAAAGTCCATTCCAAAAACTCCACTTCCTGGCAAAAAATCAGATCCATCCCGGGATCACGAACGCCGACTATGCCAAAGCCTGCGGTTTTTTGCGCGGCAACCGTCCCAGGCACGGAATTACCGGTAATGGCGCGTGACTGGGAGGCTTTAAGCGCATAGCATAGCGAGCTCACCGCAGGGCCGGTGACTGGATTCTCGGGACATCTCACCCCTAATTGTGACCCAAACCAAGGAGACCGTAATGGCTATAGAACAGGGCGATACGATGCCGTCAGGCGTTTTCGGCGTTATGACTGACAGTGGACCTGGAGCGATATCCACCGACGAACTGTTCGCAGGAAAGAAGGTAGTCCTCGTGTCCGTGCCAGGCGCCTTCACGCCCACCTGCTCGGCAAATCATTTGCCCGGCTTCATCGATCACGCTGAACAGCTCGCAGGCAAGGGCGTCGACACGATCGCCTGCATGGCCGTCAATGATGTCTTCGTCATGGACGCCTGGGGTAAAGACCGTGGGGTTGGCGACAAAGTCGTCATGCTGGCCGACGGTAACGGCGAGTATGCGGCTGCACTCGGACTCGAGATGGACGCCAGCGGGTTCGGAATGGGCACGCGCAGCCAGCGTTTTGCGATCGTGGTCGAAGACGGCAAGGCGACTCATGTTGCCGTCGAGGCACCCGGGCAATTCGAAGTCAGCAAGGCCGAATCGGTACTCGCATCGCTGTAGCGGCGCATCGCTGAGCCACTGGTGGTCTAAATGAGGCCCCGCCGCCTGTTACCGGGCGGCGGGGTCTTTTCTTTGGCAGAGCAGGGCTTCGTTAGCCCTCCAACGCCTTCTGAAGCTCCGGCACGACCGAGAACAGGTCGCCAACGAGACCAATGTCGGCGACCTCGAAAATCGGCGCGTCCTCATCCTTGTTGATCGCCACAATCGTCCCCGCATCCTTGATGCCCGTCAGGTGCTGGATGGCGCCTGAGATTCCAATCGCAACATAGAGCTCGGGCGCAATGATCTTGCCCGTCTGTCCCACCTGCATGTCGTTGGGAACGTAGCCGGCATCGACCGCAGCGCGGGACGCTCCGACGCCGGCACCCATGGAATCCGCCAGGGCGTAGATAATCTCGAAGTTTTCCGAGCTGCCAAGGGCCCGGCCACCGGACACGACCTTGCCGGCCGTTTGCAGATCAGGCCGGTCGGAACTTCCGCCCTCGAGAGACAGATAGCGACTGTGATCCGGAATC
>CAZFVT010000487.1:0-2911 GCA_964522355.1 uncultured Woeseiaceae bacterium
CAGGAGGGTGCGAGTCTCGGTGTCGAGGTCGAGCAGGTGAACGCGCGAGTCGGTGATACTGACGTAGTTCTGGATCAGGAGCTTCGAGCCCGAGGCCGAGAACTCGCCAGGGGTCCAGCTCGTACCATCGGGTGCTTCGAGCACGACTCTCGCGCTTTCGGGCTCGTTCGGGTCCATAACCCACACGTCGTTCGACGCCCCGTTTCGTGCCGTGCTGCGGTAGGCAATCTGCCTTCCGTCACGGTCCCACTCCACGGCGCCGTTCCGCGACTGACCGTCGGTCAACATCTGCCGTTCGCCGGACTGCGGGTTGAAGAGGAAGATCTGCGAGAACTCGCTGCCGCCGGCGTCCTGGGTGAATACCAGGCTATTGCCACCGGGCTGGTCATCGATGCCGCCAATCGGCTCCTTATAAAAGGTGAGCTGGCGACGGGCGCCGCCGGGCACGTCGACGCGATGAATCTGCGAGACGTCGGCGAAGCGGGTCGTGACAAACATGCCGTCGCCGTCGGGCGTCCAGGCGCGGAAGGCCGCAGAGCGCACGTTCAGGTAGCGATTCAGGTCTTCGACGATGCCGGCGTCCACCTCCGGCACGTCCTGCAGGATCAGCTGGCCGTTGTTCGCCGTTCGTTCGACGACGTCGCCAAGTGCGGTGGCGGCCAAGGCCAGTCCGGTAAGGGTGAGCGCAGCGGTCTTCAGAGTCATGGCGAAGGTCCTCGAATGCCTTTTTTTGGGGGTTACGCCACCAGCAACGCCAGGAAGTCGTCGACAGCGGTGGCGGCCAGCGCCTCCCGATCCTCGCACAGGCCTTTGAGCTTTGACCACTGGCTCGCGGCAAGTTTCGGCTGCACGCTGCGATCAAACTTCTCGATCAGCACCGGGATGCCCTCGGCGCGACGCTCGCGGTGGCCGATCGGGTAGTCGATCGCGACCTTGTCAGTACTGCTGCCGTCCTTGAAGAACACCTGCACGGCGTTGCCGATGTAGCGCTTGTCCGCGTCAAAGTAATCTTCGGTGTACTGCGGGTTCTCCGTCACGGTCATTTTCTCGCGCAGCGCGTCGATGCGCGGATCGGACGCGACGTCGTCCTCGTAATCCGCCGCGGTCAGGCGGCCGAAGATTAACGGTACGGCAACCATGTACTGGATGCAGTGGTCGCGATCCGCCGGGTTATCGAGCGGGCCGG
Organism: uncultured Woeseiaceae bacterium; assembly: GCA_964522355.1. GTDB lineage: Bacteria > Pseudomonadota > Gammaproteobacteria > Steroidobacterales > Woeseiaceae > JBFGFX01. The sequence goes on from CAZFVT010000487.1 coordinate 1,187, forward strand.
TCTTGTCGATGATGCGGACGCCCGCCTCCTGGGTTTCGATCACGACCTTGTCGATGTCGTCGATACGATCGGCAACCTCGGCATGGAGCGTCATCGCCGCTTCCACCGCCGTCTGCGAATGGAATTCTGCGGGATAGGAGATCTTGAACAGCACGTTTTCCATGACGTAGCTGGCGTAAGCCTGCTTCACCTGGAACTCATTGCCGCCGAACAGGACGTCGTAATAGCCCCAGGTTTTCGCCGACAGTGCCGACGGGTAGCCCATCTCGCCGGTCATGGCGATCAGCGCGAGGCGTACGGCGCGGCTCGTCGCGTCGCCGGCCGCCCAGCTCTTGCGTGAGCCGGTGTTGGGGGCGTGTCGATAGGTACGCAACGCGCCGCCGTCGATCCAGGCGTTGGAGACGGCATTGATGACGGTATCCCGGTCGCCGCCGAGCATGGCGGTAACGACCGCCGTCGAGGCCACTCGTACCAGCAGCACGTGATCGAGACCGACGCGGTTGTAGCTGTTCTCCAGCGCCAGCACGCCCTGGATCTCGTGAGCCTTGATCATCGCGGTGAGCACATCCTGCATGGTCAGCGGATCTTCGCCCTTCGCGCGCGCCTGCCGGCTGAGGTAGTCGGCCGTCGCGAGAATGCCGCCGAGATTGTCCGAGGGGTGTCCCCACTCGGCCGCTAGCCAGGTGTCGTTAAAGTCCAGCCAGCGGATCATCGCGCCAATGTTGAACGCCGCCATGACCGGCTCGAGTTCGTAGGACGTGCCGGGCACCCGCGCACCGCCGTTCAGGGTGGCGCCCGGGACGATGGGCCCCAATAGCTTGGTACAGGCCGGGTAGTCGAGTGCCTGGAAGCCGCAGGCCAGCGTATCCATCAGGCAGTAGTGCGCCGTTTCGTAGGCAAGCGTCGAATCGATCTCGGCGTTCACCGCGTAATCGGCAATGTCGATCAGAATCTGGTCGGGGTCCGGCCGCGCGGCCGAACGAATGTCATGCCCGGACATGAAGTCTCCTGCTGTTGATAGCTTGAAAGTGTGCAACCGGCGATAAGGTCGCCGATTCCTTTTTTTGACGCCTAGTCGCGCTCGTCGATCGGGACCCAGGCCTGGAGGTCCGGGCCGTTGTAGTCTGCCGCCGGACGAATCAAACGATTGTTGGCGCGCTGTTCCATGACGTGTGCTGCCCAGCCGGTGTGCCGCGAGCAGACGAAGATCGGGGTGAAGAGTTTCGTCGGTATACCCATGAAGTGATAAACCGTTGCCGCGTAGAAATCCGCGTTCGCAAACAGCTTCTTCTGATCCCACATGACCGATTCAATCGCTTCGGATACCGGGTAGAGACGCGTGTCACCCACCTCTTCGGCGAGCCGTTTCGACATGCGCTTGTTTACCTCATTACGCGGGTCGGAGGTGGTATAGACGCGATGCCCGAAACCCATGATCAGCTCTTTACGCTCAAGCATGCCGAGCACACCGTGGGTGGCCTGTTCCGGCGATTCGAATTTCTGGATGAGCTCCATCGCTGCCTCGTTGGCGCCGCCGTGCAGCGGCCCGCGCAGCGCGCCGATGGCGCCGGTGATCGCGGAGTGCATGTCAGACAAGGTGGCGGTGATGACGCGTGCGGCGAAAGTCGAGGCGTTGAACTCGTGCTCGGCGTAGAGCGTCAGGGTCGTCGACAGGCTGTCGATATGCAGCGCCGGCGCGGGCTTGTCATGCAGCATGTGCAGAAT
>CAZFVT010000488.1:0-2905 GCA_964522355.1 uncultured Woeseiaceae bacterium
CTAGTGTACCGGCGCTTCGGCTTTTCGTACGGACGCGGCTTCGATCACGATGGAGGCTCCGCCGCCGATCTGCAAACCGACGTCATGCGCTTCATGGCGATTATTTCGCTGTGCCTGGTCGCAATATTCGCGCTGGTGCAGAGCATTCCTGCAAGCAGCAATGCGCCGACGCCGACGCCCCAACCCGAGCGCGTGGCGGAGGCGGTCGTCCTGCCGGAACCAGCCAAGCCTCTCGAGATCCTTCGCCCTGTGCCGCGACCTGAACCGAAACCAATACCGATCCCGAGGCCGGCGCCAGCTCCTGAACCCGTATTGATCGCAGAGCCGCCGGCAAAACCTGTCGAAGCTCCGGCGCCCGCACCTGCACCAATGCAGACGCCTGCGGAGATCGAGCCGAAAGACGAAGGCTTTACCCTGCGCTTCGCCTCGGACACGGCCCTGAAGGCGCTCGTCGCCCGCGACGAGGTCGGGCTCTACGCCATCAACGGGGATCGCGCGATGCGGCTGGGTGGTGATCGCGGTCGGCTGGTGTTTTGGCAGGCGTCCTTGCCGAAGCAGTTTCACGAGATGGATGCATCGACGGTTCCTGCCGACGTCAGCGCCGCACTCCGACGCAGCACGTCATCGGCTGACGTCAGCTGGGGCGTCACCCTGACTGCAAAGCTGTCGCGCCAGCTCAATCGCTACCTGCAGGAGGCGACCGGCGGCGAGCTCGTTATCGCCGCCGACGGCAACCTGCGGCTGGAATAGGGTGGCGATGATGGGGCTCAAACGATGCATTACTGCATGGGCGACACTCTCCATTGCCCTGCTGCTCGCGGCCGGCAACGCGCAGGCGCGCGACAAGACCGTTGACGCCTGGGTGGCAAGCGACCTGTCGTCGTTTGTTGCCTCGCAGCTAAGGGACATGCCGCGCTTCAAAGGCAGCACCGTGCGTTTCGTCGTGTTTGAAGCCGGCCGGCCGGTGGCCGAGACCGACCAGCTGTCGCTCAATCTGCGCAACCGTTTACAGCGTGAAGTGCTCGAAAGCGACGGCATTCGTATCGGCTGGCAGCCCGACCCCGCGACCTCCGGCCTTGCTCTGCCGAGCTTCGTCAGTGCCTGCGATGCCGATGAGGTGGACCTGCTCGTTGGTCTCGAATCCCGGGATCTCGGCGGCGGTGAAATGGAGTTCAGCGTCCGTGCACTCGATGTCATCGAGCGGTCCTGGATCTCGGGCTTCAGCCAGGTCTGGCGCGGCACCCTGACTCGCGAACAGCGCGCAGCTGCCGGCAACAGCGCAACCGACCGCACCTTCCTTGGCGAGCGGGGCGTTCCCTATCGCCACAGCGAAACCGACCTGATGGCCAAGCACCTGGCGCACGATCTTTCCTGCCAGCTCATGCGCCAGCTTTCCGGCGACTACCGAATTGCCAGCCTTGCCGGCGACAGTGGCGACGAGGACATCGACCGCGTGCTGGCGCTCGTACGCCACCAGGTGGCTGGCGTGAACTCGCTGCAGATCGTCAACGATGAACGGCAGACGAACGCGACCCTGGTCGGCAAGCTGCACAGCATCGACCGCAGCCTGCATCAGTTCTGGGTCACGCTGTCGCCGCAGTCCGGTGATGGTGATCTTGCGCCGCTCAAAGCCAGTGTTTACCTGCGGCTTCCCGACTATCCGGCGGAGGACCCGATTGTCTTCGGTAAACCGCGACTCGCGAGTGAGAGCATTCGCCTGCAGTCGCCGGAGACCGGTGTGCTCCGAGACCTGCGATTTGTCCGGGTGACCTCATCGGCGGTGTGCGCCACGACGTATCGAACATCAACAGGCAATCGGATGAGCCGAAGCGGCGAGTGTCCGGCTTTGCGGGTGAATACCCGGCCTGATGCCGTCGTCTTCATTCTCAACCATCAGCTCAATCGTGGACTGGTTCGGCTCGGCGACGAACGCTGCAATCATCGACCGGCCGCAAGGGTATCGGCTTCCGACCAGGGCGTTCTCGTTCGCCTGCCGGGTGACAACAGCAGCGGCGACTGGATGCCGGTGGAGGAGTGGGATTCCAAGCCAGGCAGCGAGACCTACTACGTCATCGCAGTCAGCGACAGCCGCACGGCCCGACGGGTTGCAGACCTCGTTGCGGAGCTTCCGCAGCGCTGCTCTGACTCAGTGCGCCTGGGGCTGACGGGCAGTGCTCTCGACGGCTGGTTGAGCGACCTCGACCGCGAACTGGTTCGCGGTCATCAAAACATGGACTGGCGTGCGATTCGCGTGCGCCAGGTTTACTAGTCTGGTAACTCAGGGGCACGCATATGTTCAGGCTGCTCGGTTTTTGTATTGGTTCGCTCGCATCGCTGGGCGCGCTTTTCCTCGTGATCGGCACGCCCGAGTTTCATCTTGGCGACGACGAAGCCGATCGCGCACGATTCGATGAGGCAGTGGAGAAGCTTAGATCGCGGCAGGCGATGCGTCAGCCGGATGAGTCACCGATAACGGAGGCGCCTGAGCCTGTGGAAGCTGTCGCAGATGTAGCGCCGCCGGTGGCGATTGATCCCTTTGATGTTGAGGAAACGGTTGTGGCGCCGGGTGAGGCTTCTTCACAGGCGTCCGATGACTTGCCGGGCGGCGAGGCAGTCTCAAACGACTATCCAATTTCGAATGACAGCGTGCCAACGTCCAATCAAGTGGCTTCGGGGACTTGGCACTCATTCTGGACGCCGTTTCGCTCGCGCATCGCCGCCCAGGGTTTCGTCGGTCGGCTGGAGAACGTCACCGGCCTCGACTATCGCATCGTCAGCGCGGGCAAAGACGGTTATCTCGTCGAGTTTTCCTACGGCGATGACACGGAGCTCGACAGCAAGCTCGAACGCATCTCGGCCGCGACCGGGCTGGAGCTGTCGCGCGGTCTGCCGTGAGCTGGCGAGG
>CAZFVT010000489.1:0-2905 GCA_964522355.1 uncultured Woeseiaceae bacterium
GAGGAGCTCGGCTTTCTCGGCACGAACGGGGCCGGCAAGGGCACCACTATGAAGATGAAAACCGGCTTCGTTGCGCCCACCAGCGGCAGCGCGCGCGTCGGCGGCTGCGACGTGCGGGAGGATGCGCTCGCAGCAAGACGCTGCCTCGGCTATCTGCCGGAGGGTGCGCCATGTTATGCCGAAATGACCCCGGGCGCGTTTCTCGAGTTCATCGCCGACGTCCGCGGACTTGAAGGCAGCCAGCGACGGCAGCGTCTTGATGAAGTGATCGAGCGCCTGCAGCTCGGCGCCGTGCTGCATCAGTCCTTCGATACTCTGTCCAAGGGTTTCAAGCGCCGCGTCGGACTCGCGCAGGCCATACTCCACGACCCGGACGTGCTGATTCTCGACGAGCCGACCGACGGTCTCGATCCGAACCAGAAGCACGAGGTGCGGGAGCTGATCCGCTCGATGGCGGAAGACAAGCTGATCGTCATATCGACGCATATCCTCGAAGAGGTCGAGGCGGTATGCAGCCGGGCGATAATCATTGCCGGCGGCCGGAAGCTCGCCGACGACACGCCGGCGAACCTCGCCACCCAGTCGCGGTATCACAACTCCGTGCGACTGAAGCTGGATTCTGCCGATCTGGTCGATCCGGTCTGCGAGGCGCTGGAAAAGCTCGATGCCGTCTCCACGACCGAAGCCGATCATGCCGCCGCAACCGTTATTGCCCTGCCGGGAGACGCCGCCGGTGATGCCACCTGGCGCGCGGTGACCGACTGCGTATCGAGCAACGGATGGGCAACGCACGGCGTCTACCAGCAAAGCGGGCATCTCGATGAGGTGTTCCGACAGATCACCCGGGGAGAGGCCGCATGAACATCGTCGCCGCCCTTTTTCGCCGCGAGCTGAAGAGCTACTTCGCAACCCCGGTCGCCTACGTGTTCATCGTGATCTTCCTGGTGCTGATGGGGACCTTCACCTTCTACCTGGGCAATTTCTACGAGCGCGGCCAGGCCGACCTGCGACCGTTTTTCAATTTCCATCCCTGGCTCTACCTGTTCCTGGTGCCGGCGATCTCCATGCGCCTGTGGGCGGAGGAACGTAAGTCCGGTTCTATCGAGCTGCTGATGACCCTGCCGGTGACGCCGTGGCAGGCGGTCCTCGGCAAGTTCCTGGCTGCCTGGGCATTCACCGCGATCGCACTCGCATTGACGTTCCCGATCTGGATCACCGTCAACTACCTGGGTGAGCCCGACAACGGCGCGATCCTCACCGGCTACATCGGCAGCCTGCTGATGGCCGGCGGCTTCCTCGCGATCGGCGCCTGTGTGTCCGCGTTTACCCGCAACCAGGTCATCGCCTTCGTCATCTCGGTGGTTGCCTGCTTCGGTTTTCTGCTCGCCGGGTTTCCGCTGGTGCTGGATGTGTTCTCGGCCTGGGCGCCGCAGTTCCTGGTGGACGGTGTCGCGTCCTTAAGTTTTCTGACGCATTTCTCGAACATCTCTCGCGGGGTGATCGATTTTCGCGACCTGGTGTATTTCTCGCTGCTGATCGGTGGCTTCCTCTACGCCAACACGATTGTGCTGCAGTGGAAACAGGCGGACTGAGCAATGAGTACTACTGAACAAAAGCGCGTCGGTTCCACCAGCCTCCTGCTGCTGGCGCTGGCCTTTATTTTCGCCGTCATCGTCTCCAATGAGATCTTCCGCGGCTGGCGACTCGATCTAACGGACGACAATCTGTACACGCTCTCCGACGGCACGAAGCGCATCCTCGAATCCATCGATGAGCCGGTGAACCTCTATTTCTACTGGTCTGACCAGGCGGCGGCGGGCATTCCTTCCTTAAGAACCTATGCCAGTCGCGTGCAGGAGATGCTGGAGGAGTTCGAGGATCGGGCAAACGGCGGCATCAACCTGCAGATCATCGACCCGCTGCCGTTCTCCGAGGAGGAAGATCGCGCCACCCAGTTCGGGCTGCAGGGTGTGCAGCTCGGCGTCACCCCGGACCCGGTGTATTTCGGGCTCGCGGGGACCGACAGCGTGGACAACGAAGAGGTCATTGCCTTCTTCCAGCCGGACAAGGAAGCGTTCCTCGAATACGACATCGCCAAGCTAGTCTCCACGCTCGCGAACCCGGAGCGCAGCGTGATCGGGCTGGTGAGCGGCGTATCGATGACCGGCAGTTTCGATCCACAGTTCCAGCGCATGACGCCGGCCTGGGTTGCCTACGAGCAGGCCAGCCAGCTCTTCGAAGTGCAGGACCTGGGTACCGAGTTCAGCAGCATCCCGGAGGCGATCAGTGTTCTCTGGATCGTCCAGCCGAAGGAACTAAGTGAGGCGACACTCTACGCCATCGACCAGTTCGTGATGCGCGGCGGCAAGGCGATGATCTTTGTTGACCCGGTCGCCGATGCCGATCCGGCGCAGACCGAAGGCATGCCGCAGGGTATGCCGCCGCTGGGCCAGGGCTCGGATCTGCCGCAGCTGTTCAACGCCTGGGGCATTACGTTCTCCAGCGACGAGGTCGTTGCAGACGCTCAGCTCGCCCTGCCCATCTCGGCGCCCGGTTCCCCGCGGCCGATTCGTCACTATGGCTACCTCGGCGTATCCGCGGAATGGATGAACGACGATGACATCGTGACCGGTGACCTGAACGTGGTGAACTTTGCGACCAGTGGCTTTCTCGCGGCCGCGGACGACGGGCCTTCGGAGCTAGAGCCGCTCCTGACCTCAAGCGCCGCGTCGATGGCCATGCCCGCCACCCGCTTCAGCTTCCTGCCGGACCCGAGCATCCTGCAAAGCGGCTTTGAGTTTACCTGCCGTCGGATCTACCGTTTCGAAAATACTGAGTTGGAGATGCTCAGTAGACAGTTGTTTCAAAGCGCCATCGGCTTCTTTGGTGGCAGGGAGGCTGTCAT
>CAZFVT010000490.1:0-2896 GCA_964522355.1 uncultured Woeseiaceae bacterium
CCTGCATGGCGGCGCGGACCCGGACGCTGCCACCGGAGCGAATGCCGCCGTCGCCGGGAATAACCGCGATGCTCTGGGCGGGCGCGATGTTGGGAAACGCCCAGCCGAGCCACAGGTCGCGAACGCCGTAACCATAGTTGCCGCTGCCAATGATGCCGAGCGAGAGCAGGACGACCAGTGCGGCCGCGGCACCGCCGAGCGCCACACTGAACTCCTTCTGCGGGACCTCGCTGGCCGGCGGGTGACGCTCAGCAATAGCCAGTGCATCTTCGGCCAGGAGCTCGCGCAGCGGGTTGCTGTCGTCGCGCATCTCCTCATAGGTTTCGAGTCGGCCACCGAACGCCGGGCTGCGCGTTTCGATGCGGTCGATACCGCCCTCGCGCAGCGCGCGGTTCGGCAACACGATGAAATACACGGCGAGCCCGACGATGCCGCCGAGCAGCAGCAGCCGTGCTCCGAGCATCAGGTCGTCGGGAAAGCCCGTGCGAATGGCGATGAAAACGGCGACCAGGGTCATCGCCAGCGCGAACGCTGCAATCATCGCCAGGCCGCGCGACGTCGTAAGCTGCTGCAGCCTCAGGCGATAGGTATCGAGATAGCGTTGAATACCTTCGGTTGGTTTCATTAGCTCGTTCTCATGCGTGTGGCTATATGAACGTTCCCCAGTGCTGACTCCGCGATAACAAGCACCGCGAGCAAGAGCAGCAGCCAGGGCCAGAGCGCCAGGGGTTCAGCAGTGCTCGCCACCGCCGAGCGCTCGCCGGCAGGCGTTTCTGCTGAGGCCGCATCGCGCCAGCGTTCCAGCGTCGATTCAGCCAAAGGTTCGAGGCTCGATTCCCGGGAATCGACGTTCACCGCGACCAGCGACTCGCCGCTAGCAGTATAGACCGTGTAAACGCCCGGTTTCTCCAGCCGAATCGACTGTGCGGCGGCCGTATCCGCCAGCGACAGCAGGGATTCGCCGTCCGGATCGACCACCTGGCCTGAGCCCGCGGCGTTCAGGGCCAGCGTGTCGCCGGCGCTGTAGCTGCCGAAATCGGCCTGACGTCCGGAGAGGTAATCCGCGGATTCCAGCATGAAGCCGACAAAAACCGGATGCACCGGCAGGTCGTTCCAGCGATTGTCGGCAGCGCTCAAAACCTGCAGAACCCGGCCGTTGCCAACCGCCTTTTCAACAACGAAGGGCGCTCCGTTATCGAGCCGCACCGGGATCTCCTCGTCGCCGCCGAGATTGACCGAGACGCTTTGCGAAACCCGCACCCGATACCAGCCGTCGGTATTCGCCAGGGCGGCATGGCGCGTGTCGATACTGCCGATGCGCCGCCAGGCGCTGACGCCGGAACCCAGGTCCGCGGCGGCGGTGTTCAGGCCAGTCACCGGGAGTTGAGGCAGCGAGCGGCTGGCGTCGCCGGCGAATGCCAGCAGGTTGCCGCCCGCCGTCAGGTAGTCGACCAGCGCCTCGGCAAGCACCGCATCGACGCCGCCGATATCGTCAACGATAACCCAGGGGTAGCGACTGAGCACCCGCGGATCGAACTGTCCCGGCACCTGGATTTCCACCGAGAACGCACCGTCTGCTGCTGACTCGAGCGCGGCCGAGATGTATACGGCGGGAAGCCCGTCAGGGTTGCGCGTTACCAGCGGCACCGGCGCGGGTGGCGTGTTTCGCACAACCAGGTACGCACCGTTGTCGGCGACGAGATCGTCGTCGACGTCCAGACGAACTTCGATGGCGTTGTCACCTTCGACGTATTCGAGGCCTGTGAAGCTCACGTCCAGCTCGCCGTCGCTCGACACCTCGCGGCTGTCGATGCGTTCACCGGCAAGCCACAGGCCAACGGTCACAGTGCTTTCGCCGGCACCGTCGTAGGCGAGGGAGGCGACGACTCCATCGGCGGTTTCGCGCAGCTGACGCAGCCGCCAGTTTGACGGATCGTCGCTGCCCACGGTAATGAGCGAGAGCTCGTTGACGCCGGCGGGAATCACGTCGGCAAACTGCGCGGGCATGCTGCTTGCCTGGAAGTCGCTGACCAGGTGGAGTCGAACGGGCGCCGGCATGTCGTTCGCGTAACTCTCCACGGCTGCCATGAGCTGGCCGTAGTCGACCCGTGCGGCTGTAGGCTCGAGGTTGCCCAGCAGGGCCTGGTGACTGGCTGGGTCCGTCGACGGCGGCTGCAGCTCCCGAACCACCGCGCCGGCGGTCAGGACCTGGATCGTGCTGCCGGTTTCCGCGTCGTCGATCGCGCTAGCCGCCGCCTCCAGCGCCTGGTCGAAGAGGCCGCGCCTGCTCATCGATGCGCTGAGATCGACAATGAATATGTCGGAGCCGACGCCCTCTTCGGCGACCGGCGCCGCCTCGCGGGGCAGGAACGGCTGGGCGAAAGCCAGCGCTATCAGGGCCAAAAGTGCGATGCGGAACGCAAGCAGCAGCAGGTACTTCAGCTTCTTCTGCACGTGAACCCGCTGCTCGGTGGTCTCAAGCAGCATGGCCGAGCTGAACGGCTGCCGGTTGGAGCTCTTGGTCTGCAGGCGGTGCAGCCAGATCGGCAGCGCGATTGCCAGGAGGCCGGCGAGGAACAGCGGTGCGGCAAGACCCACGTCAGTTCCGCCTCTGCCGGAACAGCAGGTAGTTACGCAGCGCCCTGTCGAGCCCGTCGGCCGTATCGACCAGCACGTGGTCGGCACCTGAGGCGGCCGCCGCGTTTGAAATCGCCTTGATGTGTGCCCGAATGCGCTCCGGGTATTCCTGGTTCATAAAGTCCGGCGCAACCTCAATTGCCTCGCCGGTTTCTATGTCTTCCAGCAGCACGTTCTCGCGAAACTCGGGGTTCAGCTCGCCGCGGTCGAGTACCTGGAACAGCACCACGTCCTGCCCCTGCCAGGCCAGCGGTCGAAC
>CAZFVT010000491.1:0-2871 GCA_964522355.1 uncultured Woeseiaceae bacterium
GTTGTATGGCTCCAGCAGCGATTCCACGCGTTCGCGACGCTCCCGGCGCGGAATCGCGTAGATGTCCGCCATGAACTCCAGGTTCTCCATCACGGTCATGTCGCCGTAAAGTGAGAACCGCTGGGTCATGTAGCCAATCTCGGATTTGAGCGATTCGCTGTCCGTCACGGCATCTGCGCCCAGCACCTTCGCGCTGCCGGCGGTTGGTTCCAGCAGTCCGCAGAGCATGCGGATAGCGGTGGTCTTACCGGAGCCATTCGGGCCAAGGAAGCCGTAGATCTTTGAGCGCGGGACGTCGAGGTCAAGGCCGTTAACGGCCACGAGGTCGCCGAACTGCTTCGTAAGGCCGCGGGCGCTAATGGCGTATTCGCTGTCGTTCATCGTCGGCTCCAACCGATCAGGGTTCGGCTGCTCAATGAAACTCGACTTCGACCGGAACACCGTCAGGCAAGCGTCCACGGTCGTAGCGAATATCGATCTTCGCGGCGTAGGTCAGCCGACCGCGGTCGTAGCGCGTCAGGGCAAAGTAGGGCGTAAAGGCCGCTTCGCTTGCGATCCAGCGGACCACGCCGTCCAGCGGCGTATCGAGACCATCGACGTAAACCGTTGCGCTGGCCCCGGGTTGCACGGAGGCGCGAAGGTTCTCCGGCACGTAGGCCCTCGCATAGGGTTGCTCGCCGCCGAGCAGTATCGCCACCGGCTGGCCGGGTTGCGGACGCTCGCCGGTCTCGAACGGCAGGCTGTCGACGACGGCGTCGACCGGTGCCGTAGCGTCGTGACGTTCGCGGTCAATGCGGAGGGCGGCGAGCAGTGCCTCCTGCTGGCGGACCCTGGCCGAAGCCTGGTCGAGCTCTTCGACCGTCGTTCCGGTCAGGAGCTCGCTCAACACCGCGGATTCGGCATCCAGGCTGGCGGCAGCCGTCTCCATGAGTGTGCGTGCCCTGTCGATGGTCTCCTCGGACGCCAGGTCTCGTTCGAACACTTCTTTGGCGCGTTTGTAGTCGCGCTCGCGAAACTCAAGGTCCTGGCGCGCGGCTTCGACGCGTGCCTGGGAGGCCTCGATCTGCTCGCTCCGGGGACCGCGCGTCAGCTCGGCGAGTCGCGCGCGTGCCTCGGCCAGCCTGGCCTGTTGCTCTTCGATGCGCGCATCGCTGCGTCGCGCATCCTGGCTGAGAATCGGCTGCCCGGCGACGACGACTTCGCCTTCGATAACGTGTCGATCGACGATGGGCTCCGCGAACTCGGCAACCAGCTCCACGCGATCGGATTCAAGTTGGCCTGTAGCTCGCGGCGGTTCGCTGTCGGCTGCGCGGTCACAGCCTGAGGCGACTGCCAGCAGCGCGACGAGCACGAGTCTCGTGTGAAGGGCATTCATGACCCGGCACCACTGGCGCCCGGATTTACCGCTATCGCGTCGAGGACAAACTCAATGTGAGCTTCCAGCAGCGCATCGGTATCGAGATGCGCATGCTCTTCGAAGACGAGTTGCCACATCGTGGAGAAGAGCACCGGAGACACCAGCAGCTGCGGAAACTGTTGCAGGGCCGAGGGCCGGAACTCGCCGTTGGCCACGCCATTCTCGAACAGGCGATTGAGCGCCTGGATGCCTGGGCCGGCCACGTTCTCCCAGTAATAACGAGTCAGGTCGGGATGCTTCGGCCCTTCCGAGATCATCAGCCGCACGAGATGACGCAGCGGCGAGGACGGTATGTCTTTCGCCAGTTCCAGGAACGGTCCGCGAAGAAACTCGGTGGCCGAACTCTCGTTCGTTTCGATGCTCCGGGTGAGCGCCTGGATGCGCGGCTTCACGAAGCTCTTGATGACCGCTTTGAAGAGCTCTTCCTTGGTCTTGAAATAGAGATAGAGAAGACCTTTGCTGACGCCGGCACGCCGGGCAACATCGTCGACGCGCGTCGCCTCGTAGCCGTTTTCCGCAAATGCCTGCATAGCCGCCTGGGTAATCTCAGCGGGCCGCTTTTCCTTTCGTCGCTTAAAGCGCGTCTGTGCCATCGACAGCTCTTAATGACCAATGAGTCAGTAATATTACGTTACTGACCGATGGGTCATCAAGCTCTAATCGTTCATATCCCGTGCGGCTGGCAAATCGCCACGCGAAAGCCGGGAAATGATAGGCTCCGCGCATGTTCACCTATCTCGACCCGGACGTTCGGGAACGCCTCATAAACGACGGCCGCCTGGTGCGAATCGATGCGCAGGGTCGGACGACCGACGCGCGCTCGGATCCTGAACCGGGCTCCGGTGCCATTAGCGTGCTCGGACCGATTCCGCTGCCGGTGCGTCGCAACGGCGGCGAATACCCCGTCGACTGGTATGCCTCCGTCCGGCACACGGAACTCAGCAAGGTACAAAGTCTCGCCGACCAGCTGCGCAGCAGCGATCACGTCTCGTCGTTTGCGGGTCTGGTTGAATCGATGGCGGTCAACAGCGTGCTCGTCATCGGCGATCCGGCGACCTGGGAGAATCCCCTGATCAGGGTTCACTCAAGCTGCCTGACGGGCGATGTCTTCGGCTCGCAGCGATGCGAGTGCGGTCCGCAGCTCAGTGCCGCGCTGGAACGCATCTCTGAGGATCCCGCCGGCGGCATGATCGTCTACATGTCCGGGCATGAAGGCCGCGGCATAGGGCTCTGGGCCAAGGCAGCCACCTACCTGCTTCAGGACGCCGGCGAAAATACCTACCAGGCAAATCGTTCGCTGGGACTACCTGATGACTGCCGGGACTTCAGCGATGCGGCGGCGTTGATTCTTCACTTTCATGGCAACAGGCCGTTCCGCCTGTTAACCAATAATCCGAAGAAGGTCGACGATCTCACCGCGAAGGGTCTGACAAAAATCACCCGGCAGAAGCACG
>CAZFVT010000492.1:0-2869 GCA_964522355.1 uncultured Woeseiaceae bacterium
CACATCCGCAGGTGCGGATGGCGTGTGGTCCAGAGCAGGCGTCGATCGCAGAGAGCCCACAGCTCGTCGAGCTTGTTCTCCGGCAGGTCGATCTCGAAGGTCACGAGACAGCCATACATGCTGTCATCCTCGGGGCTCATCATCTTCAGGTAAGGCACCTCACGGGCTCTCCGATAAGTGTCTTTGGCCATCGCGTGTATTCGCTCATAGATGCGGTCGGGGCCGATGGCCAGCGCGAAGTCCAGGCCCGCCATCATGCCTTCAATAATGGCCCGGTTATTGGTGCCAAAGCGCATAAACCTGCCAGCCTTGAGCTCCTTGTCTTCCCACGCAGCCGTCGCTATGACGGGATAATGTTCGTCCAGTCGCGACTCGTTGATATACAAGAGTCCGCTGCCGGCCGGAGCGAACAGCCACTTGTGCGGACTCCCCGCATAGTAGTCACAGTGCATGTCATCGATGCGGTAGTCGATCTGGCCGCTCATATGCGCGCCATCGACAACGCTGATGACGCCCTTCTCGCGTGCCGCGTCACAAATCTCCTGGATGGGCATGATCCAGCCGGTCGGGCTCATGATACCGCTGAAGCTCACGACGCGCGTTTTCGGCCCAATGGCACCGACCACCACGTCGAGCAGTTGCTCCGGGCTTTCAGGCGGCATTGGCAGGTCGACCGTTCGAACCGAAATCTCACCCTTTGCCTGCCGCACCAACCAGGGATCGCGACCGCTGGGATGCTCAAGATTCGTGATCAGGACCTCGGCACCCGGCTCCAGCGGCATGCCGCCGACGATGATAGACAACGCTTCGGTGGCGTTGTGAACGATGGCCAGTTCATCCTTGGAGCAGCCGGAAAAATCGGCCATGCGTTGACGCTCTTCATCCAGCGTCTCGTAACCCCAGCGCGGATACCCGGATTCAATATGCAGAGCAGCCGCCTTTTCAAGGTAGGCATTGACGGCCTCAAGCACCGGCCTCGGCGTAATCCCCAGGCTGCCGGTGTTCAGGAACGCGCGTTCGTTCGGCATCAGGAACTGGTCGTCGCGAATTCTGCGCCAGTAGGCATCCGCGTCTGAGCTCAGAAGACTCGAATCCGGTAATGGCTGGGATTTTGCGTTGGCTGCGTCTGACAGGGCCAGAACGGCGGCGGATCCTGCGAGGCTTAACAGAGCCTCACGGCGGTTGATGGTCATGGCGCTCCCCCGATTGCCGATGGTGACGGCCAGAGCATACTAAATGGATGCCGGGAAGACACTCGGCCGCACGAACGTATGCAGTGAGTTGCAGGCGTCAGGCAGTCATCGAGCTGCCGCCGCCTCGTTATTGCTCCTGGGGCCGACGGCTCGGGCGAAGCCGGTCGGTTCAGGCATCGGGGCGAGACTAGGAAATACGGCCGTTTTTCGAGCGGCCGATGCCTGCCATCAGGCGCTACGCCGGTGCCTGCTGCAGCGACAAGTCTATGACAATGAACAAGAAACGGCCGTCGTCAGAGTTCGGAGCGTTGACATAAGACCTTCTTCGGAAAGTGCGGCAGTTCGACATTGCCGTTCTGCGTCATTTTTGGTCCAATGCAGCCGCCACGGAGGGCAGGACCAACGCGTCACGTTGGTCACGCCTCCAGGGTTCGGGGGGAACTCCCCGAGATCGAACCACTCGAACTGCAGGATCATCAGGGCACTGCCCATCGGCAGCGCCACCAACGCTTGGGAGCAAAATGATGAGAAGCCTGGTAATTGTTGTGCTGCTGCTGGCAAACGGCGCAGCGTTCGCGCAGAGCGGAGGACAGCCGACGCTCAGCTATTCTTTTGGTGAACTCCGCTACCTCGATATCGACAACGGCGGTGATGGATTCAGACTGGGCGGCTCGCTCCAGTTCAACGGCAACTGGTTTGGCCTCGCCAGCCTGTCGACCTTCGACTTTGACGGCGGCGTCGACGGAACCACCTTCGAGATTGGCGGTGGCTACGTGTTCCCGTTTCATTCGGACTGGGACATCCAGGTAAATGGCCGCATTATTCGCACCGAGGTCGACACCACCGGCGGTAGCTTCGACGACACCGGCTTCGGACTGCTCGGTGGCCTGCGAGGTATGATCGCGCCGCAGTTTGAAGTCCGCGGCAACGTGAACTACGTAAACGTGGACGATAGCGACGTGTTCATCGAAATGGCCGGCGACTGGTACTTCACGCCTCAGCTTGCGGCAGGTCTCTCCGTCGAGTTCGGCGGTGATTCCGACCTGTGGACGTTGGGCGGTCGGTACTACTTCAAGTAGCCGTCAGCCACCTCGGCCCGAGGATTCCCGCGACGATCGTTTGGTGCGACGTCGCGGGATCAGGGTGTCCCATATCTAAGTCGCGTTCTGCGATTTTGGGTTGGCAGTCGGCGGCAATTGTTGGTCGAAGCACGGATGGTGACTGCTGATTGATCTTTGGAGGTGAGATCAAGATTCGTATAGCCCAGATCAAGGCTCCTCGAATCTGGTCCGAGGATTTGATTCGCCGCTTCGCGGCTCACCCCTTCGGGGCGCCTTCGGCGTCCAAAATCACCTGCGGCGATTTTGTGAACCCAATCGGCAAGCAATGCGGACCAGCAAGAAAGCGGTGGGTGCCGATTGATCTTTAGTAGTGAGCTGGATAGTCGGATGAGCCACAACTAAACACCAAGCCTGTGTACGCGTGATCCAACTCAAGGTTGGCTTTGTTCTATCTCAGTGGTCCAGCATGGATAGGTCGACCGCAAAGGGTAGATCGGCTCTCGCTCGGGCATCGTGCTTGATCGTTTTCTACTGCCGTCTGAAACAACGGCACGGAGGGTGGTCTTGCCACTTTGGTTAAAGTTGGTCGGGGCGAGAGGATTCGAACCTCCGACC
>CAZFVT010000493.1:0-2848 GCA_964522355.1 uncultured Woeseiaceae bacterium
CGATTTGAAAGTATGCGTTGGCCTGGTCGTAGGCGACCTGCGCCAGGACGATCTGAAATTCGCTGAGTGCCGCATGCGGTTTTCCGGTCTCCAGCAGCAGCTCGCCGAGCTGCTGGTGAACCTCGTTCGCCAGCGGCTGCACGTGGATAACCCGCTCGAGTACCGCTATGGCGCCATCCTGGTTGCCTTCCTCGGCAAGCAAGGTGGCGTACTTTCGCAGTGCCACCGGCTCATAGCCGCCGCGGTCCCAGAAGCGCTCGAGCGCCGCGCGCTCACCGTCTGCGTCCTCCAGCTCTCCATGCGCGCGTGCCAGCAGCAGGTAGGGGCTGTCGGGCTCGGTGTAGTCCGGGTGCAGATCAATCATGGTCTTGGCCGCGGCGATGGCGGCGTCCCAGTCATCTTCGGAAAACGCCTTTGAGGCTTCCGTTCGCGCTTCATTCCAGTCATCGAAGCGTCCGAGAAAGCGACCGTGCTCCAGGTCGAGATACACCTCGAACGCGCTGTCGAAGGCCGAGGTGCTCACGTCCAGCACCTGCTCGAGCGCCTCGCTGCTGTCGGCGCCGTCGGCGAAAGCCTTCAGCATCAGCGCGAGCTTGTCCTCGCCGTAATGCTGGTCAATGAACTGGCAGATCAGCCCCGCCTGCATGTAGGAGACGATGACCTGGTCTTCGTAGCTGGGCCGAATAAAGCCCTCATCGAGATCGGCGACCGGCAGGAACTTGTCGTCGCGCATCGCCGCATACACGTTCATCGGCAGGCGCACGCCGGGCGTCGGGCCGCTGCGCCATTCTTCATAAACGGACACGCCTTCACTGAACCAGCGCGGCACCAGGTGATTGCTGGCTTCCAGGGTGAACACGTGCGCCAGCTCGTGCCACAGCGTCGTGCCCCACTGGAACTGATCCGGGGTGCGGGCCGAAGGTGAGTCCATCGCCAGCAGGTAACCAAAGGTTGCGCCGAGGATGCCGATGCCCGGCATGCCCGCCGTTCGCACGGCGAAATCCTGGTGGTCCGGGTACATCTCGATTACGACCGGCTCGCGAAGCTCAAACTGGTAGCGGCGACTGAACTCGTCGATGCTTCTCCGCGTCATGGCAATGGCGTAAGGGGCAATCGCCGCCGCCTCATCCTTGTGCAGGCGCAGGACAATCGGCACCTCACCGTCGCCGGTCGGCGTCTCCGGGTCCTGGATGATCGGGAAATCGCTGAACGAGTCGAGCAGTCGCAAGGTGTTGACCGCGACGGGGCTGAAGGGGTCGGCATCGTGTGCGGTTTCGAGGTGCCGACGGGCGCGGCTGATCTGATTGTCGCGCAGCAGGTTGACGCCGAGCTCTTCGTGCGCGGCCGCCAGGCCCGGCTCGATGTCCACGGCCCGCTGGTAGAGATCAATCGCGTCGCGATAGCGGCGCGTGATCACGTAGATGTAGGCAGGCGTTGAATAAATGCCGCCCCAGCCGGGGTTGTAGTCGAGCGAGCGCTGAAACCACTCGCTGTCGGGACGGTTGTTGACCACGTCGATGGCGGCGCGCAGGGCGAAGGCTTCAAGCGGTGGCCAGCCGTTCCTTTCGATCAGCGCTTCGGCGTCCTCCAGGTTCGACTCCGCCTCGTCGATGTTGCCGTTCTCGATCTCCGCCCGCGCCACGAGCAGCCAGCCAGCGGCCCGCGCGCCCTCGTGCAGGCTGCTGTTGGTCAACAGCGGTTCGAGGTAGGCATTCGCCGCGTCGTCGAACGCGCCGAGCAGCAGGTTGGCCGCGCCCAGCAGCGCGAATGCATATTGACCATCCGCCGCCAGCGCCTCGCGATAGATGTTCATCGCCTCCGCGTCCTGGTGCGTGTCTGCGTAGAGATCACCCCAGCGGGTCAGAAGCGCCGGGTCATTCGGCGTCTGCTGATCGGCCGCCTGGAACAGGCGGTTGGCGAGATGCAGGTCTCCCAGTGCCCACGCCGCCTCGGCGCGGATCGCGTCGGACGCGTCGCCATCGATCAGCGCCTGGTAGCAGGGTCCGGCCTCGCCGCCCTGCCAGTCGAGGCTGTCGCATTCGGCCAGCGCTTCGCTTTCGACGGCGCCGTAGTGGATCGGCCGGGCCTCGCTCACGGCAGATACCAGCAGCAGGATTGCGACCAACACCCGGCTAGTCATTCGAGCCACCCATCGTTGCATCGAGCTCGGCTTCCCGATCGTCCAGCGCCTGCTCGGCGCGCGCCAGCTCCAGCATCAGGCCAAGCAGGGCGGTCTGGTAGTCCTCCGCACTAAGGTCGCCGCGCGAAAGGCGCAGGGTTTCGATGCGGGCCGACGCCCGG
Organism: uncultured Woeseiaceae bacterium; assembly: GCA_964522355.1. GTDB lineage: Bacteria > Pseudomonadota > Gammaproteobacteria > Steroidobacterales > Woeseiaceae > JBFGFX01. Next base: position 2,302 of record CAZFVT010000493.1, read on the forward strand.
TCGCGTGCCTCGATCAGTTCCGCGAGACGTTCGTCATCGCCGACCCGGCGGGTTTCATCGAGGCGCGCAAGCGTAAAACGTTCGGCACGCTCGCCGTCCAGGCGGGCATGTTCGGTCGGCAGTGCGCCGCTTGATTCGAAAAACTCGGCTACCTGGCGATCCGCATAGTTAAAGGCTTCCTGTGCGCTGATGATGCGGTTCTTATCGACGTCAGCCGCGCCGTCGCTGAACGCGGCGACGAAGTAACCGCCAAACCGGGTCGCGTGCCGTTCGCTGCCGCTGCGGGTCGCTGAGATGACGACGCGGTTATCCGCCTGCAGGTTGTCGGCCGCGGCGCCGCTCGCGCTGCTCGTGTTGACGACCACCTGGTAGCCGCTCGGTATAGCGGCGAGTGCGTCGCGTATATCCGCATCGGTCAGGTCCGGGCCGCGGATGTTGAACTTGTATTCCTCGTCGTCGTAACTGCCGTGGCCGATCAGGTAAAGGTATAGCTGGTCATCCTGGGTCATGGTCTCGGCAAGACCGGCCAGGTGGGCAATGATCGCCT
>CAZFVT010000494.1:0-2847 GCA_964522355.1 uncultured Woeseiaceae bacterium
AAGGCATTGCCACCAAACGTGCGAAAGGATGCCTGAAGAACCAGACACACCCCCTGCTTCGCGTGCGACCCTCTCCCAAGTCGCCGCGGCGAAAATTTTGTATTTCCTGATTATCGTTATTTTTGCCGGATGTTGCACCGGCGTATCGCGTTCCTTGTCACTGCCTTGCATTCTGCGGATCGCGATGGCGCTAAGAATACCATAAGCGAGGGGTATGGCCAGCCCAACGCCAAGGTGACATAAATCTATGATCTTTAGCCATTTCGGCCAGCCTGCCGGCCCAGCTCAAGTTTTGCCAGCGATGCCCGGTGTACCTCGTCCGGGCCGTCCGCAAAGCGTAACGTTCGTGCCCCGGCCCACGCCGCTGCGAGGTCAAAGTCTCCGCTGACGCCGCCCCCGCCGTGCACCTGGATCGCGCGATCCAGCACCCTGAGTGCCATCGCCGGCGCAACCACCTTGATCATGGCGATCTCGGCCTTTGCGACCTTGTTGCCTACCTTATCCATCATGTCGGCCGCTTTCAGCGTCAGGAGCCGGGCCTGCTCGATATCAATTCGGGAATCGGCGATGGCTTCGCGAACCACGCCCTGGTCCGCCAGCGGCCGTCCGAACGCCACGCGAGATGTCGCCCGCTGACACATGGCTTCGATGGCCCGTTCGGCCATCCCGATCAGGCGCATGCAATGATGGATTCGACCGGGGCCGAGGCGGCCCTGCGCAATCTCGAACCCTCTGCCCTCGCCCAGCAGCAGATTCGCAGCCGGTACGCGAACATTCTCGAAGCGCATTTCGGCGTGTCCGTGGGGCGCATGATCGTAGCCGTAGACGCTCAACGGACGGACGACTTCGACGCCTTCGGCATCCATGGGCACCAGAATCATGGACTGCTGGCGATGCTTGTCGGCACCCGGGTCGGTTTTGCCCATAAAAATGAGCACCTGGCAGCGGGGATCCATGGCTCCGGAGGTCCACCACTTTCGTCCGTTTACTATATAGGTGTCGCCGTCGCGCTCGATGGTCGCAGCAATGTTCGTCGCATCCGAGGAGGCGACATCCGGCTCGGTCATGGCGAAGGCGGAGCGAATCTCGCCGGCCAGCAGCGGTTCGAGCCAGGTCTTTTTCTGAGCTTCGCTGCCGTAGCGAACCAGTACTTCCATATTGCCGGTATCCGGCGCCGAGCAGTTGAACACTTCAGAGGCAATGTGCGAACGCCCCATGATCTCCGCGAGCGGCGCATATTCCAGGTTGGTGAGGCCAGCCCCATATTCGCTCTCGGGCAAAAACAGGTTCCAGAGACCGGCCTCCCTGGCTCTCGTCTTCAAGGATTCCATGATTGGCGGAACAAACCACGGCGAATCGGCGGCGCGAATCGCTTCCTCGAACTCCGCTTCGACGGGATAGACGTGTTCGTCCATGAACGCTGACACCGTATGACGGAGCTGTTCAACCTTCGGCGTGTAACTGAAATCCATGTATTTGAAGCCTTCTTCGGGTCAGGTCACCATCGGACAAGGCGCGCAGAATACCGTGCATGCCCCCGGGCGGCCAGCGGAAGGTTGCCCGAACAGCTTTAAGCGCGCAGGTAACACTGTGAGCACTGACCCCGCGCCGGATCAAGGCTTTCAGCAAGAGCTATCCGTTAAAGAAAAAATCAATCAAAACAACAATAAAGGTAGATTATCTCAACAAAGTATTATCCAAGGACTGGAGTCGGGAACGGGAACCGGCAACAAGCCTGGCCTGTCGTCTGCTCCCGCCTGCGATCCGAAGCGGCAAGCGGCTGTTTTCAAACGGGTTGACAGCGGCGAAGGCATCTAACATGATCGCGCGCATGCGTACCCACTCTTATATAAGAGAAAGCCTGAACACCGAAGTTGTTGTGCGACTTCCGCTCAGCCTTCTCCTGCTTGCCGGGAGGAGCAGCGGGTAGCGCATAGCCGATTTACACCATGCCGACCCCGCAATCTCGAAGAAGACTGTGGGGTTTTTTTTTGCCAGACCGGGACTAGAGCCGGCCAGAAATTACCAAGACCATACGGGGAACCAGAAGAATGCAGATGTACACGGAAAAGGACGTTGACCTTTCGACGCTCGAGGGAAAACGTATTGCCATCCTTGGCTACGGTAGCCAGGGCCGCGCTCACGCGCTGAATCTCAAGGATTCCGGGCTCGACGTCGTGGTCGGTCTCCGTAAGTCGGGCGCCAGCTGGGCGAAAGCCGAGGCCGACGGGCTGAAGGTGGAAGAGCCGGCTGACGCCGTCAAAGGTGCCGCGATTACCGTCTTCCTGACCCCGGACATGGTCCAGGCCTCGCTTTATGAAGCTATTGAGCCGAACCTGGACCAGGGCGCCTGCATTCTGTTCGCTCACGGTTTTAACATTCACTACGGCCGCATCGAGCCCAGAGATGACCTGGATGTGGTTCTGATCGCTCCGAAAGGCCCGGGTGGCCTGGTTCGCCGACAGTATGAAGAAGGACACGGCGTCCCCTGCCTGGTCGCGGTCCATGCGGACAAGACCGGCAACGGGCTGAAGCTGGCGCTCGCCTACTCGGCCGGCATCGGCGGCGCCCGCGCCGGCGTTATCGAAACCACCTTCGGCGAGGAAACCGAAACCGATCTCTTCGGTGAGCAGGCGGTGCTCTGCGGCGGAACGACCGAGCTGGTGGTTGCCGGCTTCGAAACCCTCGTCGAGGCGGGCTATCAGCCGGAAGTTGCCTATTACGAGTGCATGCACGAGCTCAAGCTCATTGTGGACCTGCTGCACGAGGGTGGCCTCAAGAAGATGCACGAGTTCATCAGCGACACGGCGGCCTACGGTGACCTGGTCAGCGGTCCGCGGGTGGTCG
>CAZFVT010000495.1:0-2827 GCA_964522355.1 uncultured Woeseiaceae bacterium
TCCGTTTCTCGCTCGCAGCGACCTCAACGTCAGGCTGGTTCCACTGGAAGACCTGGAGACGAGCATTCGAGCCGACACCGATCTCGTCGCTTTCAGCCTGGTCCAGTCCGCCGATGGACACGTAAGTGATGGCAAGGCGATTGCGAGCACAGCTCGAAGCGTCGGAGCCAAGACCTTGGTTGACACAACCCAGGCGGCTGGCTGGTTACCTTTTGCGGCTGGCGACTATGACGTCACAGTCACGGGCGCGTACAAGTGGCTTGCCAGCCCGCGTGGTACGGCCTTCATGACCGTAGGCAAAGACGCCATGGATCTGCCGGCCCTGCTCTACCCGGGCTGGTACGCGGGCGAGTCGCCCTGGGATTCTGTCTACGGCCCACCCCTTCGGCTTGCGACAAGCGCGCGACGCTTCGACCTTTCTCCAGCCTGGCTGGCGTGGGTGGGCACTGCCGGCGCTCTCAGGTTCGTTAGGGATTTGGGTGTGGAGCAGATCCAGGCGCACAACGTCGCGCTGGCGAACGAGTTTCGAACCCGGTTCGGTCTCGACGCCAGTAATTCGGCGATTGTCTCGATCGATCTGCCGACAACAACCGACGAAGCCGCGCTAAAGAGACTCAGTACCGCGGTAAGGGCGGGTCGGCTACGCGTGTCTTTTCATTTCTACAATCAGATGCGGGATGTGGACTTGCTTTGTGATGCGCTTGGGATTGGTGCTTGAAAAAATAGAAAGGACCCCGAGAGCCCTGTCCGACTCCCACAGCGCACGACCTCAACCCGTAACCAGCATGCGAAAGATCGGACTATCGACAGATACTCGAGCCGTCCGGCTGCAGTTCGCAGCCCACTACTACGTCCTTTGACCGAAGACAGGCTTCGAACTCGTCATAAGGATACATCTCCGTATCGGCCAAACACTGGTCGATCGCTTGCCGATCGGGCTCCGTCGGCGCGCGGCAGGATTTCAGATAGTAAGCCCCATCTTTTGAGCAACAATCAGACTTTCTTCGGCAAGGTGTATGCGCTTCGGCAAAGCTGTAGTCGCCCACCATCACGTCGGCGGTGTGGCCCGACTCGATGATGGCCGTCTCTCGCTGCCACTGGTAATCGTTCGGTGACGGGATGCGAAACGGCTCGTCGGGATCCACCTGCGCGAGTTTCCTTAAGAGACTGGTCAGCCGTTCCTCACAATACTCAGGCAACCAGCTGTCATCCACAGCATCCGGAGACTCGAGTTCTATGCTGCCGCACACAGCGCGCGCTGCCAGCCGTCCGTCGGTAGACCTCGCACCGGTCGCATAGGCACTGTTGTGACCGGTCGAACTCCCGCCGGAGCCGGAACTATATCGCCGGTAGCCGGCCATCCGGCTGTCTCTGAACGATTTAAGCGCCTCCGACGGGTCCTCATGCGGTTGCGGCGGACCGTCGTAGGCATTTTTGTAGTCAGTCTCGGCGTCGACAATCCAGCCCGCACCGTCGTTTATCATCTGTACGAATCGGTACTGACCATTGCCGAGGTCCACATTGCAGCCCAGCTGCTCCGCGGTGGTCGATGTTCTGAGGCTGCGGCTCTTCTCGCAGGTAAAGCCGAAAGATGTCATGCAAGCCACCGGGTCCGATGACCGGGCACAGTCCTTGCTGATGCCTGACAACGCGTCGTCTGACTGAGCGGCTGCCGTCGATGCGGCCAGGAACAGTGAAGCTGAAACTAACAAGAGCCGAGATGGAATCATTGCAATCCCCCTGTGCGTTGTAGTCTGCTTTTTCTTTGCCGTGAGGCGGGTGTCGGCCGATCGTTAATGGTTTGGCCTGAACCACCTCTGCCTAATCAGTATTGACCAGAATCAAGGTCGAGAGTGCCCGGTTTCGAGTTGGAGCAATTCACTGGAAACCCCGGGGAAATGGTGCCGGCACCAGGAGTCGAATCCCCAATCGGCCCTCGGACCCAAAACGAAACTGCTCAAGCGGACTGCCGATTGATCTTTAGTCCTCAGGATCGGGACTATGGAAAGGCCTGTCCCGTGACTTCGGCGTCTGGACTAATTTTGGGGCCGTTCAGGGTCCCAAAATTGGTGCCGGCACCAGGAGTCGAACCCCAATCGGCCCTCGGAACGAGATCAAAGCCGCTCAAGGCGATTGCCGATTGATCTTTAGCGCTCAGAACAGGGAGTATCGAAATGCCTGTCCCGGCGGCCGTGGTGTGGGCGGCATCATAGGGGCCCTCTAGGGTCCCGATGATGGTGCCGGCACCAGGAGTCGAACCCGGGACCTACTGATTACAAAATAGCTCGCTCGATGTCTACCAGGTATGAATCTGTGACCTAAGCCCCTGAAACATTGGCACCTTATTTATAGCCTGTTGTGTGCAGACCGTCTGATTCGCAGTACGGTCCTTGTACTAGTTTGGTACTAAGAGGCTTGAGCGTCATGGAGAGGAGACTCACGGACGCCCGAATCAGGCGCGGCGTGAAGGAACGGACGAACGGGCAGCTGATCTTGCGCGAACCTGGCGGCTACATGGCCGTGGTCGGCGCGCGGGGCGTGGCCTTGAGCCTGCACACCAAGCGCGGCAGAAAGAAGATCGCGGACTGGGACGGCGCGAACTGCGACCAAGTACGCCTCTTGGCGGAGCAGCATCGGCAGGGCGGGTTCGAAGGCCCGACGCTGCGCGACGCGTGGGACGACTACCGTGCAGAACTTGAGCGTCGAAACAAGAGCCCGATCACGGTTAGAAATTACGCAGACCTGGTCGAGCGCGTGATGAAGGAGCTGTTGGACGTGCCGCTGGCGAAGCTGGCCGAGGACAAGGTGACGACGCTGCGCGCGCAAG
>CAZFVT010000496.1:0-2808 GCA_964522355.1 uncultured Woeseiaceae bacterium
GTTCTACGAGAAGCCGACCCAGGAGCGGAAGCGCAAGAAAGCCGCCGCCGTGAAGCGCCACATGAAGCGCGTCTCCAGAGAAGCCGCGCGTCGCCAGCGACTCTACTAACCTCCCGCCCGAGCGCAGTCGTCGGCATTGATTGCCGCTGCGCTCCACGTTCCTGCTGATCCCTCGACTGACAAGCCATGTCGCTTAAAGGCCAAATTCAGGAAGACATGAAAGCCTCGATGAAGGCCGGTGACAAAGACCGGCTCAAAGTCGTGCGCCTGATTCTCTCGGCCATCAAGCAGCAGGAAGTCGACCAGCGCATCGAGCTCGACGATGCCGCCGTGCTGGCGGTCATCAACAAGATGGTCAAACAGCGCCGTGACTCGGTCACGCAGTTCCGGAACGGCAATCGCGATGACCTCGCCGACGCCGAGGAAAGCGAAATCAAGGTATTGGAAGACTACCTGCCCGAGCAGCTCACCGACGCCGAAGTCGATGCCATCATCGACGAAGCCGTTGCCTCCACCGGCGCGTCCTCCATGCGCGACATGGGCAAGGTTATGGGCATCGTCAAGCAAAAAGCCGAGGGGCGAGCCGATCTCGGCGCCATCAGCGGTAAGGTCAAAGCCCGGCTGGGCTGACGCCGCGCTCGCCGGCTGGACCCGGCGCCCGTTTCGGCTATCCTGATCCGAAGTCCCGGATCGCCGTTCGACCAACAGAATTAGAAGACGACCGCGGGTTGGCGCCTCCGATCACCGGACGGCCTCCCGCCCGAGAACAACGATAACTAACCTGATCCGGCAAACCGGACAGGTCGGCTAAGGTGCCCGCAGATGGGGAAGATTCCTCAGCATTTCATCGATGACCTGATATCCCGCGCGGATATTGTCGAGGTAATCGGGCGCCGCGTGCAGCTGAAGAAAGCCGGTCGCGAGTTCAAAGCCTGTTGTCCGTTTCACGATGAGAAGACCCCATCGTTTACCGTCAGTCCGAACAAGGGCTTTTATCACTGCTTTGGCTGTGGCGCGCACGGTACGGCCATCGGCTTCCTGATGGAACACGACCACATGAGCTTTGTTGATGCGGTTGAGACGCTGGCGCAGATGCTCGGCATCGAGGTCCCGAGAGAGGAAGGGGACCGTCCGGCGCAGCGTAACGACGAGCTGTTCGAACTCATGCGTCGCGCCCAGCTCTTTTTCGAAGACCATCTGAAGAACACCCCTACCGCGGTCGATTACCTGAAGGATCGAGGCGTGGATGGCGCGACGGCCAAGCGCTTCGGTGTCGGCTATGCGCCGGAAGGCTGGAGCAATGTGCTCGACAAGTACGGCACCTCGAAAGAGGCTATCGAGCGTCTGCTCGGCGTTGGCCTGATCATCCAGAACGACAAGGGTCGGAACTACGATCGTTTTCGACAGCGGATCATGTTCCCCATCCGGGACGCGCGCGGCCGAAACATTGGTTTCGGCGGCCGGGTGCTGGGCCAGGACGAGCCAAAGTACCTGAATTCGCCGGAAACGGTCCTGTTCCATAAAGGGCGGGAGCTCTATGGTCTGTATGAGGCGCGGCAGGCGCTGCGCTCCATCGACAAGCTGGTCGTCGTTGAGGGGTACATGGACGTTATCGGCCTCGCTCGGCATGGCATTGACTACGCCGTTGCGACCCTCGGCACGGCGACCACAGCGGACCATCTGAATCGCCTGTTCCGACTCACCGACACGGTTTACTTCGCCTTCGACGGCGATCGCGCCGGCAGACAGGCAGCCTGGCGCGCTCTGGAAAACGCGCTGCCGGAAATGCGCGAGGGGCGGCAGATTCGCTTTGTTTTCCTGCCGGAAAAACAGGATCCGGATTCCTACGTCCAGGAATTCGGCGCCAACGCCTTCGAGGCGCTGCTGGAGGAAGGTATGCCCCTGGCCGAATTCCTGATCGAGGAGCTCGCTTCGGAATCTGACCTGACCTCTGTAGACGGGCGAGCGCGCCTCGCCGAACGCGCAGGGCCCCTTATCGCCCGCGTGCCGCCCGGCGTTTACCGCGAGTTGCTTATCGACGGCCTGGGCGAGCGCGTCGGACTGTCGGGCTCGAAGCTGGAAGCGCTGTTGTTGAAACGGGGCGACCGCCAGACGAGCCAGTCCACAGGCCGCCGCCCGGTTCGCAGCACGGGCAACAGCCAGGGCAAGGGCCGGCCGTCACTGATCCGACGCGCGATCGTCCTGATGCTCCACGATCCGAAGGCGGCACAGAACGCCGACGCCGACCTGATCGTTGGCTTCGAGAAGCCCGGCGCGGCGCTGCTTCGCGAACTCATTGAAACCGTGCAAACCGAGCCCACTATATCGACAGCGGGGCTGCTGGAGCGCTTTCGGCACCACGAAGAAGGCCGGCATCTCGGTAAACTCGCGGCGACGGAATTGCCCTCCGACGAGGATTTCGACAGCGAATCCGAGTTTCTCGACTGCATGACTCGACTGGGAGCCGACGCCCGTCGCGAGCGGTTTAATTTTCTCATTGAAAAACAAAGCATTACTGGGCTCAACGACGCTGAGAAGTCGGAGCTCGGGCAATTGGGCCGAAATCCCAATTCTGCGGGATAAAGATGGATAACCCGCGGTCAAAACCTTACAATTACTGGTTTGCATTTTTCACCTAGAGGGCAAAAGGCTTGAGCGAAAAGCGCGCAAAAATCGTGGCCACCAATAAGCAGGCCCAGCAACTCAAAGAACTGATTGCCAAAGGCAAGGAGCAGGGTTACCTGACCTATGCCGAAGTCAACGATCATCTGCCCAGTGGCATCGTCGATCCCGAACAGATCGAAGACA
>CAZFVT010000497.1:0-2801 GCA_964522355.1 uncultured Woeseiaceae bacterium
ACGCGGTGCGGGACGAGAAGATCAAAGTCCTGAAGTCCCTCCGGCCGATCGATGAGAGCAACGTCGCTTCGAGTACCGTTCGCGCCCAGTACGCGCCCGGCGCGATCGAAGGCGATTCCGTGGACGGCTATGACGACGAGCTGTCGGGTAAAGAAAGCAGCACCGAAACGTTTGTTGCCCTTAAGCTGGAAATAGACAACTGGCGCTGGTCGAACGTGCCGTTTTATATCCGCACCGGCAAGCGCCTCAAAGAAAAACACTCCGAGATTGTCATCCAGTTCCACGATGTGCCGCACTCGATTTTTCCGCAAAAGCACTACGACGTGCAGCCGAACCGGCTCAGCATCCGTTTGCAGCCGGATGAGGGTGTCAAACTCGAGATCATGGCGAAGGAGCCCGGACCCGGCGGCTTCGATCTGAAGCCGGTGGCGCTGGACCTGAGCTTCGAGGAAACCTTCGGTGTGCGTTACCCCGACGCCTACGAGCGGCTGCTGATGGAAGTGCTGCGCGGCAATCCGGCGCTGTTCATGCGTCGCGATGAGATCGAAACAGCATGGCGCTGGATCGACGGCATCATCGCCAGTTGGGAAGGCAGTCGGCACAAAGTGGAACGTTACGTTGCGGGCTCCTGGGGGCCTGCCGCTAGCTCCATGCTCCTCGATCGCGACGGCCGCGCCTGGCACCGGGAAGCGTGATAGCAACCGGCGTTTCTCCAGCGAAACAAAATCCCGAATAACAACTACAGACTTTTTAGCCAGGGACAGCTATGTACGACCGTTACACGGACAGAGAACAGGCCGCCAGGGCCACAACCGACATTATCGCTGACGCCATTGAACGACGTACCGACGCCGGCGAGCAGGCAAGCCTCGTTGTCAGCGGCGGTTCGTCGCCGGGGCGAGTGTTTGAGCTGTTGGCCGAGCGCGATCTGCCCTGGAGCAACGTACACGTCACGTTGAGCGACGAGCGCTGGGTGGCCGCCGACCACGGCGACAGCAACGAGGCCATGGTTCGTTCGCAGCTCCTCGCTGGTGCTGCAGCGAACGCCGAGTTTCATCCGCTGTATGCGGAAGGGGTTTCGATTGACGAACGGGCCGAAGTGCTCGGCGATGAACTCAGGCTGATGCCGTTCCCGTTTGCCTGTTCGCTGCTGGGGATGGGAGAAGACGGGCATTTCGCATCGCTCTTCCCGGATGCCGATAACCTCACGGAAGGCCTCGATGCCGATGGCAGCAACATCGCTATTCCCGTTGCGACGGCGGCGAGTCCACACCCGCGAATCTCGCTGACCCTGGCCGCGCTGTCGCGCAGCGACGTCATCGTGCTTTTGATCTTCGGCGAACGAAAGCTCGAGGTTCTCAAAGCGGCACTGGCGGACGCGGACGCCTACCCGGTCGGGGAACTGCTTCTGCAGAAGCGCGCGCCCGTAAAGGTCCTCTGGGCTCCCTAGGTTCGACTGACTCTCCAAACACACTGCCGGAAACCAACGAGGCACCATGAGCAACCACGCGAAATTTGAATCGATCACTCAGCGAGTCATCGAGCGCAGCAAGCCCACACGAGCGCGCTACCTCGAGAAGATCGAGGCGGCACGTCGCGACGGCCCGGAGCGCAATGGCCTGTCGTGCAGCAATCTCGCGCACGGAATCGCCGCTTTCGGTCGGGAAGGTCGCAAGCGTTTCGACGGCGATCACGTCCCCAATATCGCTATTGTCTCGGCCTACAACGAAATGCTGAGCGCGCACCAGCCGTTTGAGACCTTTCCGGCCCGTATCAAGAAAGTGGCCGCCGAAGATGGTGCTATTGCGCAGTTTGCCGGGGGCGTCCCGGCGATGTGCGATGGCGTTACCCAGGGCCAGGACGGCATGGACCTCTCGCTGTTCAGTCGCGACGTCATCGCGCTGTCGACGGCGGTGGCACTGTCACACAACATGTTTGACGCAACGATCTGCCTCGGTGTCTGCGACAAGATTGTTCCGGGGCTGATGATTGGCGCGCTCGCTTTTGGCCATTTACCGACGATTTTCGCACCGGCCGGGCCGATGGTCTCGGGCCTGTCCAACAAGGAAAAGGCCCGCACTCGGGAGGACTACGCCAGCGGCAAGATTGGACGCGAAGCGCTGCTGGAGGCGGAGTGCGCGGCGTATCATTCGCCAGGTACCTGCACGTTCTACGGAACCGCAAACAGCAACCAGATGCTGATGGAGTTCATGGGTCTTCAGCTGCCCGGCGGTTCATTCGTGAATCCGGGTACGGCGCTGCGCGATGCGCTGACTGATGAAGCCACCCGTACGTTGCTCAGGCTCACCAATCTCGGCGACCAGTATCGACCGATCGGCCACATTGTTGACGAAAAAGCGATCATCAACGCCATGGTCGGACTGCTGGCAACCGGCGGCTCGACGAATCACACGCTGCACCTCGTGGCGATCGCGGCGGCGGCCGGCGTGGTCATCGACTGGCAGGATTTTGATGAGCTGTCCCGCATCATCCCGCTGATGGCGCGGGTGTATCCGAACGGCACCGCCGACGTCAATCACTTCCACGCGGCCGGTGGGCTGGGCTTCGTGATCGGTGATCTGCTGGCCGAAGGTTTGCTGCACGACGACGTCAAGACGATCCTCGGTGATGGCCTGTCACGTTTCGCGATCGAGCCGTTTCTTGCTGCCGAAGAGGCCGGCGTGGAATGGCGGCCGGCGAAGCGGGAGCCGCTGGATACGGAGATTCTGCGACCTGCACACGAGCCCTTCGACAGCGAGGGCGGCCTGCGCCTCGTTGACGGCAACGTCGGTCGGGCGGTC
>CAZFVT010000498.1:0-2798 GCA_964522355.1 uncultured Woeseiaceae bacterium
TCGCGAATGGCCTGAGGAATCCTGGCTGCGCTTCCCGGTGGGTGATCGGGCGTCGCTGAGGGCGGTCGAAGATGCCCTGGTGTGGATCAAGACCGGGCATTTGCCGCCAGGGTCAGACCCGGCGGTTTTGTAGCGCCCTGACGACCGCGGATGGCGCAATGTCCGCCGCAACCCGGGGGTCGGTGATGGCTTCGCCAACCGAGGTTGTTACCGGCAGAACGCCGGCCCAGACCGGGATCTCATAATCCTCATCCTCATCGTCCGGATCACCTGCCGAGATTTTTGCTGACGCTGAGTCAATGGGCATGGCAACAACGCCGGTCATCTTGACTTCGCGTTCATGCGCATCACGCAGCTCGTCCCAACGTCCCGGCATGAGATGCTCACTGATGTGTCGCATGGCGTTTAGCTTCGCTTCGTGACCTTCGACAAGTTCCGGCTGTCCGAACACCGTTACTGATCGGTAGTTCATTGACGAGTTAAACGCCGAACGCGCCAGGACGATACCGTCGATCAGGGTGACGTTAAGGCAGGCTTTTTCACCGCGCTCGAGCATGCGCAGAACGCGCGCTTTTCGCGCGCCATGCAGATAAATCGTCTCGCCGTCGCGGGCGTAAATCATCGGCACGACGATCGGTCCATCGTCGGTCGAGAACGCCACGTGAGCCGACAATCCGGCATCCAGAATCGCATGTACCGTCGCCTTGTCATAGCTGCCCTTGTTGCGCAGTTGGCGAATCTTGTTCTGTTTTTCAATCGTGTAGCCGACAGACATAACGTGCTCTCTTGGAAGCCATTAGTTTAAAGGCCGCCCTGAAACTGACGGATGCCGGAGCCTATCGAATCTGCCGCGTCGATGTCACAAAGTGCGCCTTGCCTTGGGGTTCTCTCGAGCGTCACGACTACATGTAGTAGTCGGTTCGCATCTAATAACAAGATATTGTAAAGTCGCGCCGTACCGCTTCGGTACGCACGGAGATGAGGCGCCACCTGGCACGTCTTCGTGGTTGCCCTGCAGGATGCAGGTTCGACGAGCGGCGAGCGAACCCTCTCATCGCTGATCGCTCACCTAACGGCAGGCTTCGGCGTGTCGCTTTGTTGGTCGAAACGCAGCACCAAGACGGAATGGAGCTAAGGTCAAGGTCAGGCAGGCGGTTCGATGGATCGAACGGCAAGCCCGGTATAGCTCCAAGCTTCGCAAGCGGCGCCTTCAACTTGATTGCCGCCCGGTTCGCCGGGCGGCTTTTTTCCACTCCGGATGCTGCGTCGACAAATGCTACGAGCCAATCTGCACCTCGTCCTGCATGCAGTCATCCCCGCCCTGGTCGCGCTCGCCTGGTTTCGCGACAACTGGCTCCGTGCCTGGTTGACGATGCTGGCCACCATGATCGTCGACATCGATCACCTGTTGGCTGATCCGGTCTACGATCCGGGCCGCTGCAGTATCGGTTTTCATCCCTTGCACCAGTATCCCGCGATTGCGGCATACTCCGTGCTGCTGATTTCGCCGCGGCTTCGACTTGTCGGCCTGGGCTTACTTATTCATATGGGGCTCGATGGTATGGACTGTATCTGGATGCACTATGAAGCGGCCTGAAGGCGCAACGCGTTTCCTGCGAACAGGCATTCTTATTAGTCTGGTGGTTGCGCTCGTCAGCTGTGCCAGCCAGCCAACAACACCGTACCCGGCGTTCGTCAGCGTGCCCGAAATCCCCGACTCCTTCGTTGCCAGCCTGCCGGGCGTTCGGGCCAAGCAGCTCGCCGGCAACAGCGAGACCCGTCAGTCGAGCCAGCTGCTCACCCTGCCGCAAGACTGGTCGTTCACGACCGGCGGTTTTCCGGACAAGAGCGTGGAGATCTACGTCATTGTCGGCAGCATTCGTCTCGGCGGCATCGATATGGCGGCCGGCGGCTATGCTTATCTGCCCTCCGGGACGGCGGGTCTGGAAATGACCACGGACGGCGGCGCCAATATCCTTTACTTCCTCGACGACAGGTCGTCGAAGAGCGTCATTCAGACACCGCTCATCGTAAATCGAGACCTGATGAGCTGGACCAGCAGCGATTCAATCGATGGCTTCGGGCTATCTGAAAAGGTGCTGAGAGAGGACCCGGGCTCCGGCGCCAAAACCTGGTTGCTGCGAATCGATCCGGGTGCTGACATTCCTTACCAGAGCGCAACCGTCAGCGAAGAGGGCTTTCTGCTTGAGGGCAGCTACCGCCACGCTGAATGCGTAGCCGGCGAGGCTATTGCCGGCGACTACCAGGTCGGCGGTTATTTCCGGCGCCCGGCGGGAGCCGTCAACGGTGGTCCGCAAAGCGCAGCCCTGCAACCATCGGTCTGGTATCTCAGGCGACCGGCCGCCGGGCAGGCCGAAATCGTCAGCGCTTGTCCCTGAAGAACTACGGTGACCGGCAGTCTCGCTTCCGGGTGATCCGGCTTCGGCGCTAGTCGCGGACGATCTTGGCGATACCGGCGCCCAGCTTCATGAGCTTTTGCAGCGTCGGCGTCGGTACCTCGGAAATCTTGTCGTACCACTCGCTCGTCGTTTCGATGAAGCCGAGCATGTTGCGTATGCGCTCTTTGGTCACCGCATCGGTATCGGCCTCTGCATCAACTTCTTCGGCGCAGGTCCTCAACATCGACAGGGTAGGGTTGAGCTCACGCTGCTTGCGCTGCTCGAGGATGATGCGAAACAGGTCCCAGACGTCGCTGACGGATTCAAAATAGTCGCGCCGGTCGCCCAGCACGTGAATCATGCGAACCAGGCCGTAGCCCTGCAGTTCGCGAATGCTGG
>CAZFVT010000499.1:0-2784 GCA_964522355.1 uncultured Woeseiaceae bacterium
ATCTCGGCCGCGACCGGGCTGGAGCTGTCGCGCGGTCTGCCGTGAGCTGGCGAGGACTTCTAGTTGTTGCACTGTTGACGCCCGCTATAGCGCTGGCTTCAACAACGGGGCTGCTGTCTGCCAGCGCCGCCGATGACGCCTGGCGCCGGTATCTTCGCTCGGAAACGTCGATCGAACCGGACATGACGTTCCCACACCTGCGTTGCTTCAAGTCTGCGGCCCGTGCCTACGGTCTGCCCGAGACGCTCCTGCTTGCCGTTGCTCGAGGCGAAAGCGATTTTGATCAGGACGCGCGTTCCAAGGCCAACGCGCACGGCGTCATGCAAATCCAGTGGCCGGGCACGGCGAAGCATCTTGGCATTCATCGTCTATCTGAGCTCTACGAACCCTGCGTCAACATCGATGCCGGCGCGCGCTATCTGAAGGAGCTGCTGGCGCGCTATGAGAACAACCTGCACCTGGCACTGGCGGCCTATAACTACGGACCGGGCCGCATTGAGCCGGGTGACCTGGATATTCCTAAGGGCGCAGCGTGGTACAGCGCCTACATCTATCGGCACCTCGACTACGTACTTGGTGATCGCGAGAACCTGACCGTCGGTCCGAGTCTCTATTCGGAGGTCGGACGTTCGGTGTTGATTACCTTCGGCGAGCCTTACCGTGCTGCCGCATTCGTTGAGGGCGTTGAGGCACAGCTGCCTGCCGGATCGGCGCAGCCGCAGCTCGATTGGTTCCGAAAGGGCGTTGGCGCCTTCGAGGTTGTTTTCAGCTACGCCGACAAAGACGCCTACGAAAGCGGCGCCGCTACTCTTAGAAACGCGGGGTTTGTGCTTCGATAGGTGAAACCTAGATTCACGGATCTATCTGATCCACGCCGTTGAACGTGACCTGCAAGCGTCTAAGCGCCGTCCCGCCACGCGCTGAGTCGACGTCTGTGGAATGAACCACCCCGACGACTCTGCAATGCCGTAGCTTAAGGATTGCCGCTCGGTTCCCGGACTCGTCCAGCGTTTCTACAACGAGCACGCGCTCGCCCAGGTAGCCCCCCGAGCGAGTCCAGTCCAGGAACTCATTGTCGTTGACTAGCCCATACTCCAAATCGACAGCATTGATCCCGCTGGCGCCATAGATCAATGCGCTGGGCGTGTCTGACGCCATCATCAGACCGACGAACGAATCAGGCTGTCGCTCCATCGGCGTGAGTTTCTCGAATTCGCCGACGATCCTCCCCTCCATGCGGAGCCTGACCCGGCGCTGTTTGGTGGAGTCTGACACGGTCATCTTCTCTGGCTCAGTCGTCGCGCCCAATAAGATGCGTAAACCAGCTCTTCGTAATGCCGAGCAGGAACGCCGTGCTCGCGCCAAACAGTATTAATCCGCCCATTGCCTCGAAGCTCGCCAGCAGCTGCCATCGTTCAGACAGCGTAATGTCGCCGTAGCCGAGCGTCGTCGAGGTGACGACCGAGAAGTAGAGGGCCTCGCGCAGAACGGTGAACTCGCCAACCTGCATGTAAACGGCCGCCCACGCCCAGGCGGAGACGGTGTGGATGAGGATAAGGCCGCTGACCGCGATGCCCAGCAGGAGTATCTGTCGATTCCTGGACTGCATGAATGCGCCGCCGTGGCCCATGTGCTGCAACAGTCCCGCCAGCCATACCAGGCAGGCAACGTGAAAAACAGCGTTCACCGCGATAAGCAACGTGCCGATAATTAACTGGCCGCCCATGTCTGACTCCGTCGTTTGAGGGCGCTCGATGATGCGGGAATTCCCGGCGGGGCGCGAGTCCGCGGTTGGCCCGCGAGACGACTGAAACCTCGTCGATAAGGTGGAGTGGGCTTAGGTATTTACGCCGACGGTATACGTAGCAAAACGCGTTCCAGGGACTGACTGTCGCTGGCGGCCAACGTGCCGAGTCCGGCAGGCTCCGTGCTCAGTGGGTTAAGGCCCTTTACCCGGATGCGACCGGCGTCTATCGCGTCTATGCGCTTAACGAGGGAGCCGAGGTTGGCGTGGTGAAAGACGATGTCATCGCCCATCTTCGGTTTTCGAAATCGATAGCGGCCGACGAGCAAGAAGTCGCCGTTGCGATAGCTGGGCAACATGCTGTCGCCCCGAACTTTGACGACTCGCATAAGTGGGGTCCGGGCGCCGGGCTCTTTCATCCCGGCGCCGGGACTGCCCGGATCAAAGATCCGGGTAAACGACTTCGACGGACGGCGGGTAGGGGCAGGTCGCGCGTTTGGTCTTCACGTCCTTGGTTGCCCAGAAAATCTCGGCGAAGCGGTTGACCGCTTCCACGAGTTCTACTGCCTTGTCACGGTTGACCGTCTGCTTGCAGGCGGAGCCGATCAGCATGATGCTGTGGGTCAGCTCGTGGATTTCCGGGAAGGCTTCGAACTGCGGCGCCTTGAAGTAGTCACCCCAGATGACGCGCACCTCGCGCTTCACGTCTTCCGCATGGCTTTCCTTGTTGGCAACCGCGCGGCTCATCGTGTTGATGTAGTCCGACGAACCCTTATCGGAAGTACCGCCTTCCTTCTCAGCCATGATGTCGATCATGCGAAGCACGGTCAGGGCAGCAATCTGTGCGGTTGCCGGGTCGTAGATCTTACAGGGGACGTCGCAGTGCGCATCGACCTCGTCAAAGCCCGCAACCTGGTCAATCTTGTCGAGCAATCCATGAAATTTCATTGTTGTTCTTTCCTTAGTGATGCCGGTTTGAAGACTTCGCGAGCGCTTTCTGCTTCACCGTTCGCCGGACCGCCCAGACGAGCAGCGACAGG
>CAZFVT010000500.1:0-2778 GCA_964522355.1 uncultured Woeseiaceae bacterium
CCACCCGCCGAGTGATCCCGGTCAGCGACGGTGACGGGCAAAGCTCCCATGGGCCGCTCGCGATAACTGTTTCGGTGGACGCTCCACAGAATGCTCCGCCGACAATTTCAGGCGAACCGCAAGCTTCGGTATTGTCTGGAGCGTTGTATTCGTTCACTCCTTCAGCATCAGATCCCGATGGCGATGAAATCACTTTTAGCGCCAGCAATTTGCCGGGATGGCTTTCGATTCGGGCGAGCGATGGCAGAATCCAGGGGATCCCTGGCGATTCTGATGTTGGAACCTACTCAGGTATCGTAGTTACTGTTAGCGATGGCGAATTGCAAAGCAGCCTCGGGCCGTTCTCTATAACGGTAAACGTCGATATTCCGCAAAACAGGCCGCCGACGATAGGCGGCATCCCCGATGGGACAGCCTTCGTGCAGTCGGCTTATTCGTTTACACCTGACGCAGACGATCCGGACGGTGACAATCTGACCTTCTCGATCCAGAATCTGCCGGCCTGGGCATCCTTTGACACGTCGACCGGCCGCCTGACGGGCACGCCTTCAGTTGGTGACGTCAATGTTTATACGGACGTCGTAATCGTGGTCTCTGACGGTGATGCATCAGCGACCCTGGGGCCCTTCTCCATTGACGTCCAGGCCGTCGCAACCGGGTCGGCTACCCTGAACTGGGGCGTGCCCACTCAGAACACAGACGGTTCGCCTCTCACGAACCTTTC
The DNA here is from genome assembly GCA_964522355.1 of uncultured Woeseiaceae bacterium. Classification (GTDB taxonomy): domain Bacteria; phylum Pseudomonadota; class Gammaproteobacteria; order Steroidobacterales; family Woeseiaceae; genus JBFGFX01. Next base: position 725 of record CAZFVT010000500.1, read on the forward strand.
TGGATTCAGAGTTTATTGGGGGAAGAATGGGGCTTATACAAACTCAGCTACGATTAACAACCCGAGCGTTACAACCTATGTCGTCGAAAACCTCAGTCCAGGAGTCTGGAGCTTTGTGACGACCGCGTTCAACACATCGGGCACAGAGAGTGGCTTCTCAAACGCCGCCACCAAGGTGATTGACTAACTGCACCCCATACATTTTGCGAGGCCCTAGATTCAAAGAATGTTTAGGAAGGGGCGTTGTGATAAATCGCGAAACTGACTACTGTCGCCATGGGCGTGAACACTTCGCGCTCTGCTTTCGCTGATTTCATCGTTCCGAACTTCGATACGGAGGACTTCCACGTCAGGCAGCAGGCTCACAAGGCTCCGCCGGCTATCGGGTATGAATCCTGGCCGGTCACCTGAATTCTCAGGCATCTCTTGGCGCTGCAGATAGCGTCGACTTCGCTCCGGCCAGCGGCCGGCTCAACCCAGGACAATACAAAGCTGACCTCTCTGGCCGCGTCACAGACTGCTGTGAACGTATGCTCGCAGGTCGGGCCCGACTGTGGACGCGGTGCCTAACGCTGCTTGGTGGGAAGTGGCTAGACGAAACCTGTCGCGGGAATCAACTCGAACTATGTCACGAATTCAGGACGGTGTTCCTCCTAGACGGTATGCGCTGCTCGGCTTCGCGCTGCGCGTCAATACCTCGGCCTGAAGTGAGATCTCACGTGCTCCAGATAATCCGGCATTAGGGCTGGATTCTTGGGCTACTTTGCTGCGCATGCCGGTGCTGGAAGACCAACGCCGCGCGGTCCAGGTTGACTAATGATCATGATCGCCCGTCTGAGACTGTAGGTAATTCTGCAGACCGGTTTTCTCGATCAGACCGAGCTGAGTCTCGAGCCAGTCGACGTGCTCCTCCTCGGATTCGAGGATGGACTCCAGCAATTCTCGACTTACGAAATCGTTGACCTCTTCGCAGTAGGCAATGGCGTTTCGAAGATCGGGGATCGCGACCAGCTCGAGGTCGAGATCACATTGCAGCATCTCCGGGACGTTCTCGCCAATTCGAAGTTTTCCGAGGTCCTGGAGATTCGGCAGGCCCTCAAGAAACAGCGTGCGTTCGATAATCTGATCCGCATGCTTCATTTCGTCGATGGACTCTTCGTATTCCTTGTCGCCGAGCTTGTCGAGACCCCAATCCTTGAACATGCGTGAGTGCAGGAAATACTGGTTTATCGCAGTAAGTTCGTTCTTAAGGATCGTGTTCAAATGCTCGATAACTTTCGCATCGCCTTTCATTGACCTGTCTCCATGTCGGTGAGCACACATTGATAGCGACGGATTGTAGAGGTCGGACGACCAGGTGCAAGCTAAATTGTTTAGAATCAAAGCGTTAACGAAAGGCATTCGCAACAACGAGGAGAGCATCGTATTGGCGAAGCCCGAAATTTAGCTTGGTGAAGGAGAAAACGTCAGGCGGACGAGGGGACGAAAATTCTGGGCCCAGCCGGTACCGAAGTCGCCTCTTCAAGAATGGCCTCGGCCATGTCAGCGCAACTTCCGCAGCCAGACGACACACCAAGCGCCTCTCGGAGCTCATAAAGATTGTCTACACCTTGAGCTGCCGCCTTACGAATTTGCTTGTCGGTCACTGATTTGCAGATGCATACGTACATTAGCGCTCCTCGACTAACCAGCAGTCTAAATCTAAGTGAGAACGATTGTCAATAGCATCTAGTGGGATTTGGAAGCTGCATCTGCGACATTCGGCGCTTCCCCTATTGATCGGGCTTTTGTAGCGTATGCCCGCGCCGCTATGCAGGCGCTAGCTCGCTACCGTCTCAATCGCCAGCTATTCTCGTGGTCTTGGTTCGAATATCTCGAACTGGTCGACAGAAAACAGCTGCCGTCCTTCTAGCGAGACGTCGCGCACAGTAGTGGCTGTGATCAATACCTCTGCAGACTCGCCCCGCGGCGTGGCAAGATATGCCGTCTAATCCCGTCGATGACAGAAAACTGTCCGATATAGGAATTTCACCATTGAGCGTAGACGCCAGGAA
>CAZFVT010000501.1:0-492 GCA_964522355.1 uncultured Woeseiaceae bacterium
GGGCGGCCTGCGCCTCGTTGACGGCAACGTCGGTCGGGCGGTCGTCAAGGTATCCGCAGTCGACCCGTCGCGCTACCGAATCTCGGCGCCCGCTCGCGTCTTCGATACGCAGCAGGCTTTCAAGGATGCGTTCAATGCCGGTGAGCTGGAAATGGATGTCGTTGTCGTCGTGCCTTTCCAGGGACCGAAAGCAAACGGGATGCCCGAACTGCACAAACTCACGCCCTATCTTGGCGTACTGCAGAACCGCGGCTTCAAGGTGGCGCTGGTGACCGACGGGCGCATGTCCGGCGCGTCCGGCAAGGTGCTGTCCGGCATTCAGTTAACCCCGGAAGCCATCGATGGCGGCGCCATCGCCAGGATTCGCGACGGCGACATCGTCACGCTCGATGCCAACAGTGGAGAGCTCATCGTCGAACTGTCCGAGGAGGACCTGGCGAACCGCGAGTGCCGCAAGCCGGACCTGTCCGCGAATCACTCCGGGATGGGCCG
>CAZFVT010000501.1:505-2182 GCA_964522355.1 uncultured Woeseiaceae bacterium
ATTCACGGCGTTTCGATTGAACGTTGCGGAGGCAGAAAAAGGCGCCGGCATTTTCGGCGACGCCTGAGTAGGCAGGCAGCGGAGTCCTGTGAGAGCATCACTACTCCAGACCTTCACCCTTCCGGACAATGAACATGTCAGACGCCTGCCTGCTGGTCGGTGACATCGGCGGTACCAACGCGCGCTTCGCGCTGGCAGACAGCGCTGCTCCCGGTTTCGATCGTGCCGAGACCCTGGCCTGCGCCGACTACACCACCGGTGATGAGGCGATTCGCGCCTATCTCGATTCGGTCGGGGCCGGCCAGCCGGACGTCATTTGCCTGGCCGCCGCCGGGCCCATCGTCAACGATTCGGTCAGGTTTACGAATAATCACTGGTCGCTAAGCGTCGCGAATCTTCAGGCCGACTTCGAGACCGACAAGGTTAGACTGCTTAACGATTTCGAAGCCAATTCCTATTCCATTCCCTCGTTGACGGCGGATGACTGCCTGCCTGTCGGCTTGCCGGACGCGCATGACCTCGGCGACGGCGATTTCAATATCGGCATCATCGGGCCGGGTACCGGTCTCGGCACCGGTGGCCTTTGCCGTCGCGGCGACTTCCTGTTTCCGATTGTCGGTGAGGGCGGGCACGTTGGCTTCGCGCCCGAAACGCAGCTTCAGCTTGAGGTGCTGGTCGCGCTCAGGGATCAGTTCGATCGCGTCTCGGTAGAACGCCTGATTTCGGGGCCCGGCATCGAGAACCTGTACTGGGCGCTTTCGCGCGTGCACGGCGCGCAGAACAGCGGACTCGATGCGGCGGATGTTTTCGAGCGGGATGCACGCGGCGAAGACCCCCTGGCGACCGAAGCGGTGCAGATGTTTTTTGAAGTGCTCGGTCAGGTCGCCGGGAATGTTGCCCTGACCCTCGGCGGCTTCGACGGCATTTATATCGCTGGCGGCATCGCACGGCGATATCCGACGGTGCTGCAGAACAGCCGCTTTCGCTCGAGCTTCGAGGCCAAGGGACGACATCGAACGGTCATGGAAACCATCCCAACTCAGCTTGTGGTTTATCCCGAGCCTGGGCTGTTGGGAGCAGCTTACTGCGCGCTGGAACTCCTGCGTCGCTAGGCGTTTTTGAACGATGACTGCAGCGAACGCTTCTCAGCCGATGGACACGGCGGAGCGTGACGCGAAAGTCAGCCGCCTTCTGATTCTCGAAGGATTGGCGAACAGCGCAGTTCTCGGCCTCAAGCTGACGGTGGGTATGGCGACCGGATCGCTGGCGATCCTTGCCGATGCCCTGCATTCGCTGGCGGACGTGGTCAACAACATCATTGCCTGGGTCGTTGTTCGTGCGTCCCGCAAGCCACCTGATCAAAAGCACCCCTATGGCCATCAGAAGTACGAGATGCTGGCGGTGTTCGTGCTCGCCGTCTTGCTGGCCGTGGTGGGGTTAGAGGTAGCGGCCCGCGCGCTCACGGCGGAGGCCGAGCCACCGGCGGCGACGCCCTGGGCCCTGGCGCTTATGCTCGTCGTGCTGGCGGTCAACCTGATCATCGCTTTCTGGCAGCGCTATTGGTCGAGGCGGCTCAACTCCGCCATTCTGAAGGCTGATGCCAGCCATACCCTGGCCGATGCCCTGACGACCGTCGTTGTGATCGTTGGCTGGCAGCTGTCCGTGAATGGCTATCCC
>CAZFVT010000501.1:2194-2775 GCA_964522355.1 uncultured Woeseiaceae bacterium
GCCTGCGCGCTGGCCGTGGCCGCGCTGATCTTCTACCTGTCCTTCGGTTTGTTCAGGGATGTGCTACCGGCTCTCGTTGACGAAGCCGCTATCGAACCGGAGCTGCTGCAGGCGGCCATAGAAGGCATTCCCGGCGTACGTCGCGCCCCACGGATCCGATCGCGCTGGAAAGGCACAGAGCGCGCCGTGGACGTCGTCGTCACCGTCAGGTCTTCGCTGACCACCGCAGAGTCTCATGAGATTGCCAACGCGATAGAGGCGATGCTTTCCCGTGATTTCAACGTCGCCGACTCGAGTATTCACATCGAGCCGGATGACCGTTAACTGGCAATGTTGCGCAGTGTTGCGCCAGAGCTGCCGGTAGCTTCCCGGCAGCCGGGGCTTGCGCGTAAGCTACGCCCATGAAGATGCCCTTGCTCAGAATCCGTTCACATCCGCTGTCCGCTACGGCGGCGCTCCTGTTACTTGCGGCTTGCCAGAACGCTGCCGACCTGCCGGAGGCCGAGCCACGTGCCAGCCAGGCGGACATTCGCGCGGAGGTCGAAGCGATGGGTGATGACTTCCTGGCCCGACGACCGATG
>CAZFVT010000502.1:0-2772 GCA_964522355.1 uncultured Woeseiaceae bacterium
CGCGGCCTGCGCGAAGGCCTGGACGCTCTCCTGACGGGCGACCAAAGCTGAGTGAGCTGAATGAACGCCGGCGCCGAATTCGGCACAGAATTCGGCGCCCGGCTCGGCATATGCTAGCGCTCCGCTCTGGTATCGCGGCGGTTGCCATCTCGACTGGCCTGCTGCTGGCGGAGGCGACTTCGGCACAGGATGCTGACGACGTCGCGAAGCAGCTTGCGAACCCCATCGCCTCGTTGATCTCGGTTCCGCTGCAGTTCAACTATGATCAGGACTATGGCGTGGACGATAGTGGCGAGCGGTTGTTCGTCAACGTCCAGCCGGTTATTCCCTTCGATCTGAACGACAAGCTGAACCTCATATCCCGGACTATCCTGCCCATTATCGATCAGGACGGAATCCCGGCCGCGGGCAACAGCCAGACGGGACTCGGCGACACGGTGCAAAGCCTGTTCTTCTCGCCGAAGCTTGCGACGGATTCAGGCTGGATCTGGGGAGCAGGTCCCGTATTTCTCCTGCCGACCGCAACGGATGAGACGCTCGGCGCCGAGAAATGGGGCGCCGGACCTACCGCCGTTGCCCTGAAGCAGACGGGACGCTGGACCTACGGCGGGCTGGCCAACCACATAGAGTCTTTCGCCGGGGCCTCCGGCCGAGACGACGTCAGCGCGAGCTTTCTGCAGCCGTTTCTTACCTACATCACACCAACCCAGACGACCATCGCACTGAACACGGAATCAACCTACAACTGGCGTACGGGTGACTGGTCGGTGCCCGTAAACCTGCTGGTCAACCAGCTGCTAAAGGTCGGCGATCAGGTGTTGCAGCTCGGTGCGGGCGTGCGTTACTGGGCCGAGTCGCCGGCGGGAGGACCAGAGGGTTGGGGCGTCAGGATTAACGTTATTCTGGTGTATCCGAAATAGAAGACTAGAGTTAAGGTATCGGGAGTCATCATGCAGCGTGTCAGGATCGACCGTGCAGGACTGACCGAAGACGTATCAGAAGGGAGCCAATCATGACAACGAATTCGCGCGCGCAGACCTGCATTGCTATTGCTGCCGCTCTCCTGGTTAGCGCTGCTAACGCGCAGGACATGGGGGAACCGGACACCGCGGTGTTGCAGTCCATTTATCCGGGCGACACCTACTCGCCGTATGCGAAGCGTTCTTTTCCCAGCAACGTTTATTGGGGTGAGACCCACCTGCATACCGGGCTGTCCCTCGATGCCGGACTGTTCGGCAATATTCTGCAGCACGAAGATGCCTACCGCCTGGCACGAGGTGAGGAGGTAACGTCATCGACCGGTCTGCCGGTCAAGCTTGCGAGGCCCCTGGACTGGCTGGTGATAACCGACCACTCCGACATGATGGGCATTGCGCACGATATCCAGACTGGCGCGCCAAACATCCTGGCGAACCCGAAGGGCAAGGAGTGGGCCGAAGGTTTCAAGAAGGGCGGCACGGCCGCCGGCGAGGCGGCGTTTGACCTGATTACCAATTTTTCGCAGATGACGGTTCCGACCGAGCTGGTCGAACAGTACTCGCCCGGCTCGAAGATTTACGACGACCTATGGAGGACCATCACGAAGGCAGCGGACGACTTTAACGATCCCGGGCGGTTTACCGCCTTCATCGGCTTTGAGTGGACCTCGGTGCCCAAGGGTTTCAACCTGCATCGAAACGTCATTCTGCGCGATGGCGCCGGTCGCGCGAACCAGGTTACGCCGCTAACAACGCAACCGCCGTACGGCACGACGAACCCGCTCGACCTGTACCAGTGGCTTGAAGACTACGAGACCAGGACCGGCGGCCAGGCGCTGGCCATCGCGCACAACGGCAATCTTTCGAACGGCTGGATGTTCCCGATGCGCCGAACCTACGCCGGCGGGCGCGTGGATCGGGACTACGTGGAGCAGCGGGCGCGCTGGGAGCCGCTCTACGAGGTCACGCAGATCAAAGGCGATGGCGAAGCGCATCCGTTCCTGTCGCCGGACGACGAGTTTGCGGATTTTGAAACGCTGGACCGCGGAAACCTGGATCTCACCGAGCTGAAAGCCGACGACATGCTGGCCCGCGAGTACGCGCGTGAGGCGCTCAAGAACGGCCTGGTCCTCGAGGAGCGGCTGGGAACAAACCCTTACAAGTTCGGCATGGTGGGTGCGACCGACAGCCACACCGGCCTGGCCACGGCGGACGAAGACAACTTCTTCGGTAAGTCGACCAGCGTTGAGCCGTCGGCGACCCGCGTCGCTCATCCATTCGTTGAGTCAGAGCTGGGCGCTATTGAAGGTTATGAACTTTCGGCGGCGGGCTACCAGGGCGTCTGGGCGACAGAAAACACCCGCGAAGCCATCTTCGATGCCATGGAGCGCAAGGAAACCTATGCGACGACCGGGCCGCGCATTACCGTTCGATTCTTCGGCGGCTGGGAATACACCGATGACGACCTCCGCAGCCGGGCGCCCGCTTTCGCCGGCTACGAAAAGGGCGTGCCGATGGGGCAGGACCTGCCGAGTGCGACCAGCGACGCACCGGTCTTCATGGTTTATGCGCTCCGTGACCCGATCGGAGCGAACCTTGATCGCATCCAGATCGTCAAGGGCTGGCTCGATGACGACGGGGAAACGCATGAGCGCGTCTACAACGTCAGCTGGTCCGCCGGCCGTGAGCTGGACGCCGATGGCAAGCTGCCGCCGGTTGGCAATACGGTCGACATCGAAGCGGCGAACTGGATGAACACGATTGGCGCCTCCGAACTGGCGACGGTCTGGACAGA
>CAZFVT010000503.1:0-2767 GCA_964522355.1 uncultured Woeseiaceae bacterium
GACATGAGCACCACCAGCGCTGCGGTCGGGATGATCATCGTCGCCATGGCGGTGAGCAGGTACAGGCCGGTTATGACAGGCCAGGGTCCCGCATCGCCGAGCAGCATCATCATCTGGCCCGCGAGGTACTCGGCGGCGCCGGTATCCTGCATGGCGATGCCCAATGGCAGCATGCCCGCGATAAGGAAAATGGCTCGCCAATCGATGGCCCGGTAGGCCTGCTCCATGTTCAGGCACCCCGTCAGGACCATAATCGTCCCGCCGACGACGGCCGCGACCGAAATCGGCGCGTAGCCGGCCATGACCACGGCAATCACGCCGAGCATGATGCCTGCGGCCAGCGGCGCTCGACGCGTATCGGGCGGCTCCTGTCCCAACGGCGTGAGAATCAGGAAATCCGAGTCGTTCTCGAGCAGGGCAAGCCGGTCTCGCGGTCCGATCATCAGCAGCGCATCGCCGACCTGGAGCCTTTCGTCGGAAAGGTCTGCCGTGATGGTCTCGCCCTCGCGCCAGATGCCGGCGAGCTCAATGCCATACCGCTCGCGAAAATTCAGCTCACCGACGGTGCGTCCCGCGAGCGAACTTCGCGGGTCGAGCGTGGCGTCCATCAGGGTGAGGCGTTCGGACTCCAGGGCGCCAACGCTTGGCCCCAGCTTGGCTTCGACTTCCAGTTCCTGAAGGCCGCGAAGAACGTCAAGATCTTCCGGCTGGCCTTCAACCAACAAGAGGTCGCCGCCGGCCAGCACTTCGTCACCACCTGGCATCACGGTCAGCTCGCCATCGCGGAAGATCGCACCAACGCGGAAATCGAACACGTCGCTGAGGCGTGCCTTTTCCAACGTTGCGCCGGCGAGTTCGCTGTCCTTGGGCAGGCGAAGGACGAACAGTCGATCCTCGATTTCGTAGATCTGCCCCAGCTCTTCGGCTGAAAGCGCACGCACCTCGTCGAAGTCCTTGAACTTGCCAAGCTCGGAAATCGCATCGAGTTCACCCTGAACCAGCATACGGTCGCCGGCACGAATCGGTACATAGGCCAGATTGGTCATGCGATAGGCCGTCTTGCGGCGGATGCCGACCACGGCAACGTCGAAACGGGTGCGGAAGCCGGCCAGCCGGATCAGCTCTGAAACCAGCGGCGAACCTTCGCGGATCGTGACCTCGGCATAGGCGACCTTGGTTGCGACCACCGACTTCAACACCGGGGCTTCGCGTTCGATCACCAGGTCACTCCAGCGCTGCAGCTCGCGGAACTGGTCGATTCGACCCTGCACGATCAGGCTGTCCCCTGCACGCAGGACGGTCTGCCGATTCGGCAACGCTTCGCTGCGCCCAAAACGCACCAGCGCCAGGATGATCAGTCCGGTCGAAACGCCAATGCGGCTGTCAGCGAGCGACTTGCCCACCAACACGGAGTCCACGGGTACGCGCAGCGTGAAGGTTCGTTCCTGGAGTTTATAGCGCGCACGCAGATTGCGCTGGGACTGCTGGCGCTGGCGTTCCTCGGACTTCGCCGGCAGCAGCAGCCGGCCAATAAATGCGACGAACAGGACGCCGATGATCATCACGGCCGCGCCGATCGGCGTGAAATCGAACAACTCGAAGGGTTCGTAGCCATTCTGGCTCAACGCCTCCGCGATCAGCAGGTTGGGCGGAGTGCCGATCAGGGTCATCAGGCCGCCGAGCAGAGTGGCGTAGGCCAGTGGCATCAGGAGCCTCGACGGAGGAATGCGCGTACGCCGGGCAACGTCGACAACCACCGGCAGCATCAACGCCGCAACGCCGATGTTATTCATGAACGCCGAAAGCACCGCAGCGGTGACCATGATGACGAAAATCATCATGATCTCGCTGCGACCGGCCACCCGCATAACCTGGACACCAATGATGTTGGCGATGCCGGTGCGGGTCAGTCCCTCGGAAAGAATGAACATGGCCCAGACGGTGATTACGGCGCTGTTACTGAAGCCGGCAAACGCTTCATCCGGTGTGACCAGGCCGGACACCGCCAGTGTTCCAAGCACCAGCATGGCCACTACGTCCATTCGAATGATCTCGCTGATGAACAGGATCAGCGAGATCAGGAGAATCCCAAGGACGAGTGCAATTTCGAAAGTCATATCAGTGCCGGTCGCGAGCGCATGGTAACGCAAAGTCGCTTCGGGCTGGCGATCAGGGACGATAGAACCTGCCGGGCTTCACGAGAGGATTCGACGGCGTCATCATGCGAACTGCGACGACACCGATGACCTTCATGAACGACCTAAACATCTACCAGCCGCGGATATCACCCCGGGTCAGCTACCCGACGGTTCGCGGCTTGCGGCACCGCCTGTTCGAATGGGGTGACCGCGAAGCGGAGCCCGTGTTTTATCTTCACGGCTGGGGCGATACGGCGGCGACGTTCCAGCTTGTCGTTGACGCCTTCAAGTCCGGGCGCCGGGTGATTGCCTACGACTGGAGGGGCTTCGGCGAAACCGATCGCAGCGGACCGCTGTACTGGTTTCCCGAATACCTGGCCGACCTCGAGGCCATGCTGGCGGCGCATTCACCGGACCGGCCGGTGACCCTGATCGGCCACAGCATGGGCGCGAACGTGGCGGCGCTGTATGCCGGCGCGCGCAGCGATCGGGTGCGCGCCTTCATTAACCTGGAAGGCTTCGGCCTGCCCGACGGCGAAGCGACCGACGTGCCCGACCATTACCGCCGATGGCTGGATCGCCTGGCATCGCCGTCGCGTTTCGCGACCTACCAGGATTTCGACGAACTG
>CAZFVT010000504.1:0-2766 GCA_964522355.1 uncultured Woeseiaceae bacterium
GGGGTGGGCCGGCGGGCGGCGTCTACGGTGGCCGGAATATCGGCGCTGCGATCAGTAACAACCAGATCCAGGCTGGCAATGGCGGTGACGGCGGCACCACGCGTTCGGCAAACCAAAGGGCAGCCGGCGATGGCGGCTGGTCCGTCGGCATCTTCGATGCAGACGCCAGTGACGGCACTACACCCACGCTCGACAACAACACCATTTCCACCGGCACCGGCGGTGACAGCGGTGAAACCAGCAGCTCACAGGGATTCTCGGGTGAGACGAATTTCTAGCTGGTAAGTTAGGCAAGAAGCCGGGTCCCTTGTGGGCCCGGCTTCTCATTTTTCGAGCCTGGGCAAATTCCGGGGACAGTTTGCTCGGCTCAGATTCGAACTTTTGCGGCCCTAAGACAAGTCAACTGTCCCCGGAACTATCTCCCGGAACTGTCTCCCGGAACTACCTCCTGATCCACCCGAGGCTAATAAACCTGCGGACGTGGAAAAGTGAACAGCTGGCTATAGGTGTTCGGAGCGTGTTTGAACCAGATGTCGAGGGAATCCAGCTCGGGATTGCCCAGTCCGTCAAAGTTGTCGAGGAAGCTGCCGTACTCCATAGACCATTCCTGCTGTGACGGTAGCGGCACGCCGCGCATACGGTCGGCCCGGGTGTAACTGCTTCTGTTCGATCTCGTCGTGGCCTCGCCGTAAGCCACGGTACTGTCGTTAGTCAGGCTGGCACTGGCTGCCATGGCCGCACGGCGCCCTTCCTCATAGGCCTGCTGCCTGCGCTGCTCTTCGAGCTGCTGACGCTGGTAGTTGGCGACGACGTTCGCCGCGCTCGCTGAGCTCCAGTCTGTCGGCTGCGTGTACCGCCATGGCGTTTCCTGATAGTTCACCGCGGCACGGGTGCTCGGCGGATTGCGCAGATCGATCGTTACGTCGAGTGGCTTGCCGAACCGCGATACGCTGACAATCGCCTCTCCACCCTCGGCCCGCTTGATTAGTCCATTGAATGCCCGGACCGACTCCACCCGCAGGCCGTCGATGGCCAGCACAACGTCGTCTCGCTTCAGGCCGGCGGCCGAAGCGGGTGTACCCGGAATCACTGCGCGCACGTGCACGACGTTGAACTCCTGGCCCAGCCTGTCGAGGAGATCCTCCGGCAGCTCCTGCACATACGCGCCGACGGCTGCCGTTTCCGGACGGATACGGCTCCAGTAGGTGACGAGGTAACTGTGTAGATTGCTGGCCCCGGGCTGCGGCGTTTCCATCACGGCATACTCCGCGCCCAGGGTCTTCGCAAACTTGGTGGCATAGCCGGGCGCGAGGCTCGTGTACAGGGGGCTGATGAACTGGGAGTAGCCAAGCATCACGTAGCCGTCGTTGTACATATCCGCCGCGCTCTCCCTCATGTCGCTGACCTGCTGAAACCGGCTCTCGCCGCTGTACGACGCGAGTGCGGGATTGCCCGGATTCTCGACCGGCTGATAGCTGGAGCGGAAATAGGTCGTTTGCACGGTTGTGCAACCCGTCTGCAAGCCAATAACGATGAGCAGAAGCGCTCGTGCCCAGCGCATGCTCGATAATGTAAGTGCCGAATTAATCATTGGTTTTTCCTCAGTCGTGTGTGCCTCATCAGGGAATGCAGGAAACGTGAGGAAATCGGGTCAAAATCCGCAGTGAGCAGGCATAGCGTCGACCCCTGGCGGCACAAAGCCCGGAATTTTTGCGTTTCGGGTGACCCGATTCGGTGGCCAATCCTGCATTCCGATGTGAGGCACACACGTTGGGAGAAAAACATGATCGGCACAACAAAACACCGAGTTACAGCGCTGGGGCTACTACTCTCGCTCACCGCCTGCGGTGGCGGGGGTGATGGTAATGATGCCGGCAACGGCGGCGCTCAGCCGCCGGTCGTCTCGACGAACCAGGCGCCGGTCATTAGTGGCCTGCCCACCGACACCGTCGAGGCTGGCAATCCGTACAGCTTCACACCCACGGCATCGGACCCGGATGGTGATCCGCTGACTTTCGCTCTGCAGAATGCACCGATCTGGATGCTGGTTGATGACGCCACCGGCGAGATCAGCGGCATACCGACGAGCAGCAATATCGGGAGCAACGACGACATTCGTCTGACCGTCTCAGACGGCAGGGCATCCGTTTCCCTTGACCCGTTTTCGGTAGCGGTGATGCCGGAAAAAGTCGGTCGCGAAGACTTCATCCCCGGTGGGGTGACGTTTCCAACCGATAACGGTTACCAGGCCATTGGCGAGCTGACGATGATCACAGGCGAGCTGGAGCAACAGTTCCAGAATGCCGATGTTGTTCTGGAGTTCGATGAGGAGGGCAACCTGGTCGATCTCTTCGGTGAGACCGACCTGCCGGAATCCATTTCGAGAAATGTCGCGATCAACACCGGGGTGCGTGCCGTCGTCGGGTTTATGAAGGGTGCCGAAATCAACGCGGACGAAGACTTCGGCATCAGGCTCATGGAGGATTCGAACTACTTCGTGTACTACATCGGCACCTCGTTCGACATCACGGTCGGGAACCGCGACAACCCGAACATTACCAGCGTCGTCACCATCGAGCCGCCGCTGAGTACCCAGACGATCATGATCTCGGACCCGACGGACTCGTTCCTGTATCAGTTCGCCGGCACACCCGCGGGCGATTACGGTTCCGGAGAGTCGGACAACGGTCTGATCCCGTTCGTGCCCGACCTGCTGTACGCACCGCTCGATACGTTCAACGGCTACACGATCCAGAAGGGCGCGAT
>CAZFVT010000505.1:0-2765 GCA_964522355.1 uncultured Woeseiaceae bacterium
TACACTCTTTCCCTACACGACGAACCTGCCGCAGAGATCGAGAATGACGAGAAAAGCCAGCAGCACGACGCCCCAACCGATACGTTCGATGTACTTCGGCAAGAGCTCATTCATCTTTTCGCCGCCGACGTAAAGCAGGCCGGCAACCAGGAAGAATCGTGCGCCCCGCCCTACCGCCGAAGCAACAATGAATCCCGGCAGGTTGAGAACGGCAACGCCGGCAGCGATGGTAAAAATCTTGTAGGGAATGGGCGAAAAGCCGGCGATGAAGACCGCCCAGACACCCCAGCTGTCGAACCATTCCCGGCCGAGTACGTAGGCATCCCAGTAGTGAGAATCGCGCAGCCAGGGCTCGATCGCCTCAAACAGAAAGAAACCGATGGCGTAGCCGAGCAGACCGCCGGCGAGAGACGCCAGGGTCGTAATCGCTGCGAAACGCCAGGCCTTGTTGCGTTCGGCAAGGCACATCGGCGCCAGCATGACGTCCGGCGGAATCGGGAAGAAGGATGACTCCGCGAAGCTCATGGCTGCCAGGTATCGCTCCGCATGCGGGTGCCCCGACCAGGCCAGCACACGATCATAGAGGGGTCTGAACAGTTGCACGCGTGAGCTCCGGTTACGATGCGGCCGTCATCGCTGGCGGCGCGGGATATTCGTTGCGAGCCGGCATTATCGGATAGTACGAAGTCAGCTGCCTGCGACCAGCGGCACAAAACTCACCGGCCCGAGCGAAATGTGCTCATAGTGATCGTCGCGACGCGTGACCTGGGCGAGTTCCTGCTTGCGCGGCGGACCGATGGGAATGATGAGCGTGCCGCCCGGTGCCAATTGTTCCAGCAGCCGCTCTGGCAGCTCCGGAGCCGCAGCCGCGACGATGATTCCGTCATAGGGCGCATACTTTCGCCAGCCCTCCCAGCCATCGCCGCGTCGAAACTGGACATTGTAGATATCGAGAGACCGCAAGCGCTGGCGAGTTCGCGTCAGCAGCTCTGGAATCCGCTCAACGGTAAAGATCCGTCCAACCAGCGGGCTGAGTACGGCCGTCTGGTAGCCACAGCCGGTGCCGATCTCCAGTACACGATCGCCGTCCATCGCGTTGAGCAGGGCCTCGGTCATACGCGCGACGATAAACGGCTGGCTGATGGTCTGGCCCATGCCAATCGGCAATGCCGTGTCTTCGTAAGCGCGACTGGCGAGCGCCTCGTCAACAAACAGGTGGCGTGGTACCGAACGAATGCGCTCGAGCACATCCCTCGATTGAATACCCTGGTCTCGCAGGCGAGCCACCAGCCGGTCGCGGGTTCGCGCAGAGGTCATACCGATACCGCGAATTGCCTGGTCCCCGTTCACCGCGACAACCACGCTTCCAGGCTGTCGAGCGCTTCATGACGCGTCAGGTCTACCTTGATGGGACTCACCGCCACGGCGCCCCGTTCGATGGCGTGGAAATCCGTGCCCGGTCCCGCGTCCTGCCCGGCACCTGCCGGACCGACCCAGTAGATCTCGCGGCCCTGCGGGTCGGTGGTCTTTACCATCGGTTCCGACCGGTGGCGAAAGCCAAGGCGGGTGGCCTCCAGTCCCTCGAGTTGCTCGTAGGGCAGGTCCGGCACGTTCACGTTGAGCAGGATGTCGTCCGGTAGCGCGCCCAGGGCAACCCTGTCGAGCAGGTCAACGACAACCTGCGCGGCAGCCTCGAAGTGCTTCGGCTGATGCCCAACCAAAGACACCGCAATTGCCGGCAGGCCGAGGTAACGACCCTCCATCGCGGCGGCGACGGTGCCGGAGTAAATCACGTCGTCGCCAAGGTTTGCACCATGATTGATGCCGGAAACGACAATATCCGGATCCTCGTCGAGCAAGCCGGACAAGGCCAGGTGTACGCAGTCCGACGGAGTGCCCGTTACGAAATAACGGTTTTCGGCGACTTCGTGCACCCGCAGCGGCGAGTGCAGGGTCAGTGAATTGCTGGCGCCGGAATGGTTACGGTCCGGGGCCACGACGACGAGGTCGGCAATCCCGGCGAGCGCTTCGGCCAGCACGTTGATACCTGTCGCCAGGTAGCCGTCATCGTTGCTCAGGAGGATTTTCAAAGTCGCGCTTTTGCGCAGGCGCCGCGGCCGGGCCTGCGCGAAACTGTTGTCGTTGAGATAGCCTGTTTGCCAACTGCTCACTATACTGAATGTTTCGCGGTAGACCTAACGAGGCCCACGGCGACCAGCGATGTCCAGGGACGATTCAAAAGCCAGGTCCGGCAAGGAGCTGCCGGACGACGACGACCTGCTATTCCGGCAGGCAGTTGCCGACGCTCGACCACTTAAATCGCCGGACCGACTCGAACCGTATCGGCGGCGACCGCCGCCGCGCGCGCGATTCGCGAGAGACGATGAACGAGCCGTGCTCGGCGAAATCCTGGACTCGCCCAGCGATGAGATCGAAGCCGGCAGCGGCGACGCCCTTGGCTACCATCGGGACGGCGTGGGCGGACGGGTTTATCGCAAGCTGGCCAGGGGGCGCTACAGCATCCAGGCCGAAATCGATCTGCACGGCATGAACGTGCCCGACGCCAGGGAGGCCCTGCACGGGTTCATCGAGTCCGCGCTGAAGCGCGGCCTGACCTGCGTCAGGGTCGTGCATGGCAAAGGCCGCGGTTCCGGCCACGGCGGTCCGGTGCTCAAGCGCAAGGTCGATGGCTGGCTTCGTCAGTGGGGCGCTGTGCTTGCCTTCGTGTCAGCCCGTCAGGCGGACGGCGGGACAGGCGCCGTGTA
>CAZFVT010000506.1:0-2755 GCA_964522355.1 uncultured Woeseiaceae bacterium
TAGGTCTCGGCGAATCGCAGGCCGCTGTCGAGGTACTGCTGATGCCATTCCACTTTTGCATCGTCCGCCAGCGACAGCTCATGCTGGCGGTAAGAGAGAATGGCGGCATAGCCCGCCTCGGCTGATCTTTCATGCAGCGGGTAAGCGTAGGCCGTGCGTTCATACTCAAGCGTCGCTTCGCGATACTGATCGCTTTCGTACAGGATCTCGGCAAGCAGGAAGTTCGTGTCCGCACTGTCCGGCTCGCCGGGGAAATAAGCGAGGAACTTGCGATACCACTCGGCCGCTTCCTCGTAGTCTTCGCGCTTGCCCTTGCTTTGAGCCTCTGCATGGTAGTACTGCGCAAGATCGGTCAGGTTGGCTTTCAGGTGATCGACCGTCGCGCCGTTAGACTCTCTCGGGTTCACCAACCAGAAAGGCCGATCCATGCCGTAGCGCTGGACGAACTGCTTCTTCGCCTCCAGCACCAGAGTGGGGAATCCACCCAGCTTGTAGGCTTCGATAACCTCGACCTGCAGCAGCGGTGCCTTGGGGTGGTCGAGATTCGCCGACGCAAACGCGTCATAGGTTTTGGCGGCGTCATCAAACCGCTCCTGCGACAGGTACAGGTCGCCGAGATTCAGGTAGACGACGTAGCCGTAGGACGGCTGGTTCCGGTAAGCCAGGTATTCGTCGATGCTGGCAGCGCCACCCATGTAGGAAAAACTGATACTCAGGACGCGAAACGTGTCCTCCACGAGCTCACGCTCTGCGCGGCTCAGCGCCTCAAGACGATCCTCACCGTCTCCCAGCTCCAGACCGCCGATGCGGCGATCAAGCAGCTCGAAGAACGGCTCAAGACTCTCATCATGTTTGGCCAGCTTGAACTGGCTCCAGCCCAGTTTGTACAGGGACTGTTCGTAGAATCGCCCGGTGTCCCCGAAGGCAAGAACATCCTGGTAAGCCAGCTCGGCGTCATCGTATCGTTTGCGCAGGAAAAGCATCTCGCCGCGCCTGAACTGCACCTCATGAAAAAGGTCGGTGTCCGGATAACGCTCTACGAGGTCATCGAGTACCGTCAGCGACTCTTCCATGCGGCCCGCGGACTCGTAGGCACGAGCGAGCTGGTAGAGCACCGTATCGTTGCGTCGGTAGTCCGGATAGGTTTCCAGCAGCTGGGTAAAAAGCTCTACCGCGTTTTCGCTGTTCGTCTCATCAACGCTGTCGGCGAGCTCCTGCGACTCAACCGCATCGAGTTCGAGGTCACCGAGACGACGCATCGCTTCGGCGCGTAGCTCCGGATCGTCGGACACCAGGTCGAGGAACGCTCTATAGCTCTCACGCGCCTTGTCGGTGCTGCCGAGAATCAACTTGCCCGGCCGTACTTTGTACCGCTTGTTCGCGAGGCTCTCGATCGTGTCTTTCTTCTTGATCTCCTGCGCCACTGCCGCCTGCGGCGGCGCAATCAGCACCAGCAACAGTGCCAGGGTCATGGAAACCAGGCCGGAGCGAGACGCCAGAACCTTCATTCGCTGGTCGCTCCGAGGGTCGTTGCCGAGAGGTCGTAGATGGCCGCAAGGGCGAAGCGTGCCTGAACGGAGTAAATGCCCAGCCGCTGCTTCTGGGCCCGAAGTTCATCAATCGCCGTGTTCTGCAGGAAAGCGCGCTGCCGGCCCATGGCGTCATACAGTCGCGTACGCGTCGCGGCGATTCTCGGGCCAAGACCGGCAACCCGGCTGTCGAAGGATGCGAACAGCATCGGCTCTTCGCGCATCGTCTCGTCGATCTGTCGACGCGCCCGCTGTGTTTCTACCAGCGCCTCTCCGGTAACGCGGGCCTCTCGCTTGAGCCCTGCCAGTCGGGACTTGAAGTCCTGCTCCAGCGACCACTGCAAGGTGCCTTTCAGCAGTCGCAGCTTGTCGCGAACTTCCTGAGCCTCGGGGATCTCGGCATTGGCCGCACGACTCTGTTCGATGGTCGTGATTTCTTCCCACAGATCGAATTCGGTCCTGCTCGCGAGTGCCAGGTAGTCGCTGTTGGCCTCGATCGATTTCAGCTGCGCGTCGAACTCCAGTTTTCGCGCCACCATCCCGTCGATATCCGCAGCCGCGAGGCTGGCCTCAACCTTGGGCAGACGCTGCTGATAGGCAAGCTGCCGCGTGTCGAGCATGCTGCGGAAGACGTCGATGCTGCCCTGCCATTCGTCGAGATTCTCAACGAGATAGGCAAGGTCGCGGTAGTTCTTAAGTGACTCCTGGAACTCGTCCGACGACAGAAGCTGAAACAGGTACTGTGACTCAGGACCCTCTGGCAAAGCATCGAGTCGCCAGCTCCATCCCGTCGTGTTCTCCGCCCCGCCGCGCAGCAGCGTATCGAAGACTTCGCCGGACTCCAGGAGGCCAATCATGCTGTCGAGACGGCGCCCTTCTTCATCAAAGGCTTCAATGGCATTGAGGTAGTGATCAGCGGCCTGACTGATGGAATCGAGCTTGGCCATCGCGTAGGGGATCGCCAGCATGGACTCCTGAACGGCGGGATCCAGGAGGTTGCGCTCCTTCAACGCCATCCAGGGAACGATGGCTCGCGAGTAGTCCTCGAGCTCTGCATCCGCCCAGCCGATACCAAGCAGCGCCTTGTTCGAGAACGGCCCTTCGAGGCGGACCCGTTGCAGCGGTTTCTTGGCCGCCAGGGGAATGTTTGACTGCAGATAGGCGTAACCCAGCGCCAGGTTGGCCTTGTCTCTCAGTGAACGCAGCTCCTCGTTGTGCGGCTGCAT
>CAZFVT010000507.1:0-2754 GCA_964522355.1 uncultured Woeseiaceae bacterium
GGAACCTGTGTCGCCGGCAGGTCAGCCGGAGCATCCGGCGCCGTCACGACCTTGATACCCTGCTTGTCAAGAAAGCCAACCAGGAGCGCCATCGGCCCGGTAACGCGGGCATCCTGGCTGCGCCCCACGACGGCGACAGTTGAGAATTTGACGGGCATGGTGAGTCGGGATTCTCCTCGAGCGGCAAGCCGTGCCCCGCGGGCCCGGCCTGAGAGTCCCGGATTGTTGCAGACCCTTGACCGGTCGCCAAGCCGTTGCTAGCGTCATTCTCATCCTTACATCCGGGCGTTGAGGGACCCAGCGCCTGAAACTCCGCTATGACTGCCGATTCGCGATCTCCAGCCCCCAACGAACGAGCCCAGTATCTGTTGCGGGTGTTGATCCAGCGCTACATCCAGCAGGGCGTGCCGGTCGGCTCGCGCACGCTGTCGAGGGACTCCGGACTCGACTTAAGTCCCGCCACGATTCGTAACGTAATGTCGGATCTCGAACATCTCGGTCTGGTATCCGCACCGCACACGTCTGCCGGACGGATACCGACGCCGCAGGGCTATCGCGTCTTCGTTGACTCCCTGATTCGCTACAAGACTCCCAAGGGAAGAGCAATGCGCGAGCTGCAGGACCAGCTCGGCGCCAATGAAGATGACAACGACACGATGGCCCGCAAGGTCTCCGACATGCTCTCGCGGGTGACCAGCCTCGCCGGCGTGGTGTCCGTGCCCAAGGGCAAACAGGCGACGCTTCGGCAGATCGAGTTCTTGCCATTGTCCGACAATCGCGTGCTGGCGATCCTGGTGATCAACGATCGGGAAGTGCAAAACCGCATCCTGCATACGGATCGGGCGCATACGGAAAGTGAGCTGATCCAGGCCGCAAATTTCATCAACGAGCACTACGCTGGTGCCAACCTCGATGATATTCGCGCCCGGCTGATCGATGATCTCGAGGAGATTCGGGACACGATGAACCAGGCCATGCTGGATATCGTGTCTGTGGCCCAGTCGGCCATGGAGCCGGCTGCCGGTGACCAGCCGGATTTTGTCGTAGCCGGCGAACGCAACCTGATGGACTTCGAGGAGCTGTCGGATATTGACACCCTGCGGCGGCTGTTTGATGCGTTCTCGCAGAAGCGAGTCATGGTCGAATTGCTTGATCGCAGCATCAACGCCGGCGGCGTGCAGATCTTCATTGGCGAAGAATCGGGCTATCAGATCCTCGATGACTGCAGCGTAATCACCGCGCCCTACAAGATAGATGATGACAAGATTGGCGTGCTTGGCGTCATAGGCCCGACCCGCATGGCCTATGACCGCGTCGTGCCGATCGTCGACGTTACCGCCAAACTGCTGAGCTCCGCGCTCGATTCCGGCGACTGATCGGTCAGCCAGACCCGAAAAACCCTTGATTTAGCCGCGTCCGGCCCAATCTGCCCGAACATCCGCTCGGGACGGACCGACGCGACCCAGTAGAACGCATTGTAAGGAGCAGCCAGGCGATGAATGGACAGGCCGGACGCGAATCGAACGAACAAGAGAGTGAGCACCCCGCCGGCGAGGAGGCGGTGTCTCCGCCTGCCGGGGATCCTCAGGAAGACGGCGTCGCGACGGTTGGTGCCGCTGGTCCTGTAAGCACAGAGGCTTCTGACGCTTCAGAAGGCAGCAGCGACGTGGCGGATCAGGATGTCGAAGCCGAGCTTCGCGCGAAAGTTGACGAGAACTGGAACCTGTACCTGCGTGCGGCGGCGGAACTGGAGAATGTCCGCAAGCGTGCCAGCCGCGATGTCGAGAATGCCCGCAAATTTGCGCTCGAGCGCTTCGCCCGGGAACTGCTGCAGGTTTGCGACAGCCTGGAAATGGGTATTGATGCAGCCGGCGAGGGCGGTGGCGAATCCCTGCTCGAGGGCAGCAAGGCAACCCTGAAACAGCTCGTCAATACGCTGCAGCAATTCGATGTCGTTGAAGTGGACCCGCTGGGCGAGCCCTTTAATCCCGAGCTGCACGAAGCGATGACCATGCAGCCATCGGCCGACGCCGAGCCCGGTAGCGTCCTCACCGTTTTCCAGAAGGGATACACGCTCAACGGACGCCTGCTGCGGCCCGCCCGCGTCGTGGTGGCCCAGGAGCTGCCGCCGGGGAGCGGCGAGAGCTAAAAATTTCGCTACGGGTGAGGGCTGAAGTGCTTGAAACCGGCGCTCTTGGCCCCACCTCGTTCGCAACGATTAAACGCAGCCAAGCGCTAAAGAAAATTCGGAGAATCAGATAATGGGTAGAGTAATTGGAATTGACCTCGGCACCACGAACTCGTGCGTCGCCGTCATGGAGGGCAGCACCCCCAAGGTCATCGAAAACAGCGAAGGCGACAGGACCACCCCGTCCATCGTCGCTTTCAGCAAAGACGACGAGGTGCTGGTTGGCCAGTCGGCAAAACGCCAGGCGGTCACCAACCCCACGAACACGCTGTTTGCCGTCAAGCGACTCATCGGACGTCGCTTTGAAGACGATGTCGTGCAGCGCGATATCGACATGGTGCCCTACAGCATCGTGAAAGCCGACAACGGCGACGCCTGGGTTGAGGCGAACGGCAAGAAAATGGCCCCGCCGGAGATTTCGGCACGCGTGCTGATGAAGATGAAGAAGACGGCCGAGGACTACCTCGGCGAGCCGGTCACCGAGGCTGTTGTCACGGTGCCCGCTTACTTCAACGACTCGCAGCGCCAGGCGACCAAGGATGCCGGCAAGATCGCGGGCCTCGACG
>CAZFVT010000508.1:0-2749 GCA_964522355.1 uncultured Woeseiaceae bacterium
CGTTGGACAGCTGGCCGTGGTCACTGATGCGGTGAAGCTGCGGATGCGCTATGCCGCAGTGATAGCACTCGTGGTAGTTCTGGCAGATCAGCTTCCAGTTGGAAGCGACGTCATATTCGTGGCGGGCGACTCGCACCAGGTTGTCGAGACGATAACGGCGAAGGGCAGGGAAGTCGTCGAAGCTGTCGGCGAGCGCGGTTAGTCCGTCTGCGGAATGACCTCGGAGATTGATAAACAGAAAACCGCGAAACGTCTCCAGCGCGACCTCGATCAGCGGATAGTCGTCTTTCGAAAAGCCTTTGACCGCTTCCATTCCCGGCGCCGCAACCAGGCTCCCGTCGAGATCATAGCGCCAGGCATGGTAGGGGCAGAGAAAGCCACGGCAGCGGCCTGAGGTCTCCAGGCTGACTCGTGTGCCGCGATGACGGCATACGTTCAGAAACGCGTGGGTTTCGCCGGCGCTGTCCATCGTCACGATGATCGACTCGCGCCCAAGATCGACCGTGAAGAAATCGCCGGGCGTTGCCAGCCTCGAGCGATGTCCGACGCACAGCCACATGCGGCCGAAGATCGTTTCGAGTTCAGCTTCGTAGATCGCCGAATCGTGGAACAGGCGGCCTGGCGGCGTCCTGGCCTGCGCGAAGTCGGCGGCCGTATTGCTCAGAGCGGCATACAACTCGTCAGGAATCGTGTCGGGCGTCAAGGCTCGTTGCCAGTCAGTGGTGGGATGTCATATTATGAAAAGCTCTCGCACATTATGATATCAGCACGCTTTCCACGATGACACCAAACACCCCGCCGCAGGGCGCACAGGCCGCACTCCGTGCCGTCCGCCTGTTGAAGCTTTTCAGTAACGAGAAACCCGAGCTTTCGCTGGCCGAGCTGTCCGCCTCGTCCGGACTCAACAAGACGACAACACATCGTCTGCTGAAAGCCCTGCTTTGCGAAGCCCTGGTACAGAAAAGCGCAACGACGGGCACTTACAGCCTTGGTACCGGGCTGATGGCGCTGGGCGTTCAGGCGCTGGCCAGCAGCGATTTGCGGCGACGCGTGCGCCCGGTCCTGAAGGAGCTTGCCCGCGAAACCGGAGAAACGGCGACGCTTGAAGTGCCGTTCGAGGACAGCATGCTGATCATGGACGAGGTGGCCGGGCCCCATGTGCTGGCAGCCACCGGCAACGTTGGTACGCGCTGGCCGATGCACGCGACGTCGACGGGCAAGATCGTGCTGGCCTTCGACGATGATCGCCTCGCTGCGCTGGGCGACTCGCTGCCCGCGCTTGGGCCGCGAACCCAGATTCGGAAGTCATCGCTGGGTGTCGAACTCCAGGAGGTGCGGCGACGTGGATATGCGGAAACGGTGGATGAACTCGAGGACGGCTTTACGGCGGTGGCCACACCGCTGATTGGTGCGCTCGGTGACGTGCAGGGGGCGCTTTCGATTGGCGGTCCAACCCAGCGGATCGATACGGCGCGTCGCGCGCAGTTCGGCACGGCACTGAAGCGGGCCGTCGGTAGAGTAAGCCCGGACGCCTGAGAGGTCGTCCGATGACAGCTTCTGCCTAGTGAATCGTGACCCATGATTGAGTCGAGCAAGTAATGCGCAAGCCCATTGTTGCGGTGCCGGCCTGCCGGCGGATACTTGAGCCGCACCCGTTTCATATGGTCGGCGAGAAGTACCTCACTGCGCTGGTTGAAGCATCGGGATGCCTGCCCTTCATGATCCCGGCACTGGACGACCCGTCATTCCACAGAGACATCATGGACCGCGTCGACGGGCTCTTCCTCACCGGCAGTTATTCGGATATTGAACCGCATCATTACGACGGCAGGCCGAGCCGCGAAGGCACCTTGCACGACCCGGAGCGTGACCGCACGACCCTGCCGCTCGTCAGGTTCGCGCTCGATCGCGGCATTCCCCTGTTCGCCGTCTGCCGAGGTTTTCAGGAGGTTAACGTGGCGCTGGGCGGAAGCCTGCATCCGCACGTTCACGAAGTCGAAGGGTACTTCGATCATCGGGAAAACAAGGACGATCCGCTGGACGTTCAGTACGGCCCGGCGCATCCGGTCAACCTGGTTGATGGCGGGCTACTCCAGTCGATTTGCGGCGAGTCGCGCATCGAGGTCAACTCCCTGCATGGTCAGGGTATCGCGCGGCTGGCGGATGGGGTCAGCATCGAAGCGCTTGCCGACGACGGGCTGATTGAGGCGTTTCGCATAGATACCGTGGACAGCTTTGCGCTGGCGGTGCAGTGGCATCCTGAGTGGCAGGTCATGCAAAACCCGGTGTCGATGCGTTTGTTTGAAGCCTTCGGTGAGGCCGTAATGACGTTCGCTGCAGAACGCTTCGAGTCATCGGCGTCGGCCGAGGACTGGCCAGCGGCCCCTGAATCGATCCTTGGGTCTTGATTACAACCAGGGCCTCGAACAAAGGCAGGTACGGAGGATCATTGTGAAGCCCCACAGTCACCACACAGCCAGCGTGTCCATCGAGAGCGAGGCAAGACCATGGCATCGGTGAATCCCGCACGTAGTCGAGCGGAGTGGCAGGCGCTCGATGCCGAGCATTACCTGCATCCGTTTACCGACCACAAGGCGCTCGGCGAGGCCAAGAGCCGGATCATTACCCGGGCCGAGGGCGTCTACATCTACGATGCCGACGGCAACAGAATTCTCGACGGCATGGCCGGTCTGTGGTGCGTAAATGCCGGCTACGGTCAGCAGGCGCTGGTCGACGCGGCTGCCGCGCA
>CAZFVT010000509.1:0-2747 GCA_964522355.1 uncultured Woeseiaceae bacterium
GTCCATCGCCGTGGCGGCAGAATCGGCATCGAGATTCAGCGCGGCCTCGAATTCCGTTAGTGCGGAGCGTTCGAAGTTGCGAACGCGGACCGGACGCATCATGCCAAAAGGCGACAGCTCGGGATCCGGAGCAACCAGCTTCGGGTCGCATTCTCCCGACAACACAAAGGTCAGCCGAGAAAACTGCGGCTCGGTTGCCCTGGCTTTTCCTACCGAACCTATACTTTCCACCAGGTGGGTGGCAAATGGCAGGCCGTCAACCGCCTGCAGTTCGTCAATGAAGACGACTACCGGGTCCGTCGTGTTGGCCAGCAGGACCTCAATGTAGAACTCGAACAGTCGCTGGCGACTGGTCAGGATCGATTTGTCCTGCCACCAGGTCTGCAGGTCTACCTTGATTCTGAGCTGTCGCACGAGGCGATAGGCAATGCTGTAGTACCAGCGCCCCGAATCAGAACCGGCATCTCGCTCACCGATTTGAGCGAGGTCGAGGTTGGCAACCTGAAAGCCACTGGTTCGAAGCCGTTCGGAGACCGCAGCGATCAGGCTCGATTTGCCGGATCGCATCGGCGCGAACATATAAGCGTCACGCCCGGAGGTGACGATTTCGAACAACTCGTCATCGGCCGGCCGCCGGACATAGCCTTCCCGGATGGCGTGCAGCGGCGGGCCAACCGTGAAAAACCCGGTGGCATCCTTGCTGCTGCGTGCTGAACTGCTGGTCTCGTTCATGGTTGCCTGAGGCGGTTAAAGCCGCTCCTACCGGGTATTCTGGTCAATCACTGGCGACAGCGCCACCGGTGGACCGAGGAATTGCGCACACTTTGGGGGAAAACGCCGACAATCGAGTCGGCTGGCGCTATACTGCGCGTCGTTCGTCGCAACCAGCCGCCAGCATGGACTACTGCCACCTACACAACGTCGTTGACCCTGACGATGCCCTCGCCGAACGCCGCTTCGGCATTCGTGTTTCGCTGCCGGATGGCGACACCTTCAATCGCCTGCTCGGCGAAGATTGGGAACGCGTGCACTGGTACCGAAGCGAGGCGGAGCGCGACGAGGCCTTCGACAAGATGGCCAAACGGCACGGTTACTATCGCACCACGGACACCCCGACCCAGATCCTGGAAAAACTGGTCCGCTAAAGACTCCGCCCTGCGGCCTTCAGGGCAGCGCGCCGAGTGACAGGTAGAAGTTCGAGCGCCCGCCTTCGGCAAACCCTGCCGCCAGATAGATCGGTCCGAAGAACGTATCCAACCCGAGGAACACGCTGCCGTTGGCGATCGTCGAGGCGAAGTCTATGTCCGAGCGGCGCTGCCAGGCGTTGCCCGCCTCCAGCGATGCGCCCAGGTACAGCGGCACGTCGAACAGTCCTCCGCCCGTGTTGCCGCTGCGCCGGTAGTAAACCAGCCGGGCAAACCCGGCGTGTGGCCCGGCTATCTCGCCGCGCGCAAGCCCGGATAGCCTGAGAAAACCGCCAAGCGGGTAATAGTTCTGCACAAGGTCGGTATCCTCCAGCGCCACGTTAAGCTCGGCACCCAGCTCAAGGGTGTGACGACCCACCGAGCGAACCAGGCGAAAACTGGTCTCGAGAAAATCCGCATCGTTATCCGCGCCGAGTCCGCTTGAGGATTTGGTCCACTGGAACCTGGCGCGCGCGCCATGTCGAGGTATCTGCCCGTCATCCAGGGTATCCACCGCCAAGCGGGCGAAGTAGCCGCCGGCATCGGCCGTCAGGTTCGGCAGGTCCGTGACGCCGGTATTGAGTTCGGCCCGTCCCCGGCCGCGGAACAGGCCCAGGCGCGCCTCGCCCCAGGTACCGAGCTCACGGCCGACGTCGAGCCCTACCTCGGCTTCCGAAACGCGATAACGAGCCAGCCTCGTCTGCTCCAGGAAGACGTTGAAGTTATCCTGCTCCAGCGAAATGCGCGGTGCGACAAAAACGCGGGAATCAAAGCTAAGCGGCTGGTAGAACTCGGAACGCAGCTCCGGCTGAGTGCCGAGCTGAATATCGTTGCGCCACTCGGCGCCCAGCGGATTGATGGCCGTTCGCGTCAATCGCGCAGACAGGTTGAATGCCGTCGAGCCCTCGAAGTCGTCCTGCAGAGACAGGCCAAACAGCAGGTAGTTCGGCCCCCAGGACTTGCCCGTGCCGGTGAATTCAACGCCGTCCCGCTCACCGTCTTTCACCAGCCGGTAACCGACCCGCTCGAAGGTGTTGAGGCCGTAGAGCGAACCGGCATCGTTCTCCAGCTTGTTAACATCCAGGGCATCGCCGTGCTCCGTCTCGATTCTCGCGCGCAGCACTCGCGGCGAATACTGGCCCGCGGAATCGACCCGAACGAAATCGATGGTCTCCGGCAGCGGCCGGACTCGCGACTGACGGGCCGCCAGATGCGCCGTATAGTCGTCTTCTGCAATCGACAGCTCGCCGAGATCAGCAGCCAGGGCACGCGCTGCCGCGGCGCCGGGTTCGATGGCTTGCTCGATTTCCGCAAAGTTCGCTGAACCAAACTGGCCGAGCTCCGGCCAGATCAGGAAGTCGTCGGGACCCAGCCTCGCGAGCTGATCGCGGGTTTGCTTGCGGATCAGGATCGTCAGCATCTGCGCCGTTACGTCCAGCGCCGATTTGAGCTGCTCCGGCGGGTAGAGCGGAAACTCCACGTCAACCGCGATGATGATGTCGACGTCCATGTCGCGAATAGCATCGACCGGAACGTTACCTTCGAGGCCGCCATCGACGAAGG
>CAZFVT010000510.1:0-2745 GCA_964522355.1 uncultured Woeseiaceae bacterium
GCGCGACGAGGCGGACATTCGTTTGCTTCGCTTTCAAGAGCTGGCTCAGCGACTACGTGCAGATCGATTCCGTCGTCAACGAGGGGGCTCTGCTGAGAGCGGTCAGGCATTTCCAGTCAAAGTGCTGGGTCGATCGTATGGAAGCGACCGTCGAGGCCCACATCATGCCGGCAGCGAAAGTGCGCGAGGCCGCAACGATCCCCGGGACGTCGGTCAAGACCGCCTGGCTTTGCCGCGACAAGCCGGCGATGAAAGAGGCGCTGCGAAACGCCGGCATCTCCTGCGCCCAGTCGACC
The DNA here is from genome assembly GCA_964522355.1 of uncultured Woeseiaceae bacterium. GTDB lineage: Bacteria > Pseudomonadota > Gammaproteobacteria > Steroidobacterales > Woeseiaceae > JBFGFX01. The sequence goes on from CAZFVT010000510.1 coordinate 297, forward strand.
CGCGCCGAGTCGCCGCAGGACGCACGGGATTTTGCCGATGCGGTGGGCTACCCGCTGATCATCAAGCCGCCGGACGGGGCAGGCGCTTCAGGCACTTATCGCGTTGCCGATAGCGAGGCGCTGGAGCAGGTCATCAAGGAATCCGGCCTTGCCGATGGACACGCTGTTGCGGTCGAAGAGTTCATCGAAGGCCACGAGGGTTTTATCGACACGCTGACCATCAACGGCGAAGTGGGGCACGAGTTCATCACCCACTATTACCCGAACGTACTCGAGGCCATGCGCGAGCGCTGGATCTCGCCGCAGATGGTGGCCACCAATCGCATCGACGAGCCGGGCTATGCCGAGGTTCGCGAGATGACCCGGGAAGTCATCAAGGTCCTCGAGATCGGCACCTCGGCAACCCACATGGAGTGGTTCTTCGGACCCAAGGGTCTCAAGTTCTCAGAGATCGGCTGCCGTCCGCCGGGGGTTGGCCAGTGGGATGTCTACAACGCCGCAAACGAAATGGACCTCTACTTCGAATGGGCGCACGCGCTGGTCCACGGCAGCATCCACACTCGTCCTTCGCGCCGCTATGCTGCGGGGATGATCGCGCTTCGCCCCGACGGCGACGGCCGAATCCAGGGCTACTCGGGGGTCGACGAGATTGCGTCCCGCTACGGCGAGAACATCGTCGCCGCACACCTGCCTGAGCCGGGCACGCCCACTCAGCCGGTGGAGGCGGGTTACATGGCCAATGCCTGGATGCGGCTCAGGCACCCGGACTATGACGGACTGCGGGCCATCATGAACGACATCGGAGAGACAGTGCAGGTACACGGTGGACAGCCATAGTCTTTCTACAAAAGACGATCAGTAATTTTTTAGCGACCATAACGCATAGATAGAGTTTCAACAGATCTTTAACCTGTGAACATGATGAATACGGGCCCAGCCCGTCACAGGAAAGGATCTGGTCATGTTCTTCACGAATTTTCGTAACGCTTCATCGACGGCAAAAACGCTCACAGCGCTGGCGCTGCTGTCGACTTCTCTCTTGTCCACGGCAGTGCGCGCCGAAATTCCCGACCTGCTACCGGACGGCTATCGGCTGCAGCACTCCGTGGGAAAGTTCAGCGACACCAGCGAGTTCGCCGCTGAGTACCACTTCGGCGCACCGCGATTTCTGAGAGCGAACCGCATGGAATTCGCCGTGGGTGCGCTGGCGGACGGCGAGGTAACCCGGCCGTTCATCTCCTTCGGGCCCGCCTGGCGCTGGAATTTCGCGAACCGAAGCTCCCTCGATTTCGGCTTCAGCCCGACCTTCCTGTCCGATGCCACGGTCGATGATCGAAGCCTGGGCGGACATCTTCACTTCACGTCGTCGCTCTCAGTTGGCCGGCGTTTCGGCCGCTACGAGCAGTTTTCGATCGCGCTGCGCGCCCAGCACATCTCGAACGGTGGACTCGATGAGAGGAACCCCGGCATCGATGTTGCCGGCCTGCGATTTGCCTGGGAGTTTCGAGAGTAAGGTCGGCCAGAAACAGCAGGGCGAAAACGCCCGGTCAGGCTTCGGCCCGGCCGGGCGTTTTGCTGTCCGACTCCGGGTCGCGCGCCGCTTTGCGAAAACGGGCCGGCGTCTGGCCTGTCATCCTGCGAAAGGTTTTCGCGAACGCCACATCGGATTCGTAGCCCACGCGGTAGGCGATTTCCGCGGTTGCGAGGCCGCTGCTGACGAGCATCTCTTTGGCACGATCGATACGCAGCTGGGTCAGGTATTCAAACATCGGGCTGCCGACGAGCTCGCGGAACTTCTTGGCGAACGCGGCGCGGGAAACGCCGACGGCGTCCGCCAGCGTCTGCAGGGTCCAGTGCTCTTCGGGCTTGTCGTGCAGCAGGTGCAGCGCCTTTGAGATCTGTTTGTCCGTCAGGGCCTGGACGAACGGGTTACTGGACTCCCGGCCAAAATTGATGCGAATTAGCTCGACGATGACGATTTCGGTGAGCTTGTCGATGACGAGCTCCGCGCCCGGCGAGCGATTCGTGAACTCGTTGCTGAGCTGGTCGAGCGTGACCTTGAGCCAGGCGTGACCGTGAATGTCGTCCTCTCTGACGATAGTCATCGCCGGAAAGAGCTGCAGGAATGGGGTGCTGGCGGCGCCGTCGAACTCGCAGTAGCCACACAGGAGCAGTGTGCAGCCGCTGCCGCCGGAATTCGCGCCCGGTGCCCGGCTCGAGAGCTGATGTGCTTTGCCCGGTCCAAGGAAGACGAGGTCGCCGGGGCCGAGCTGTTCGGTTTCGCCGTCGATCGTTATCCAGCACTCGCCGCGTCGCACGAGATGAAAGCTGGCGCGCGGCACCGCCTCAAACTTGAGCGTCCACGGCGCTTCCAGCCGATCGCAAAAATACACGCTGCCGCGCACGTGCAGGGTTCGGAGTATGTCGCTGAGAACTTCCATGGATCAGG
>CAZFVT010000511.1:0-2733 GCA_964522355.1 uncultured Woeseiaceae bacterium
CACCCTGGCGGGAGCCAGTAACCGTTCGCTGTGGACGAAGATCGTGCCGTATCTTACGGCCGGCAACTTCCAGGAAGCCGCTTCGGTCACCAGCAACTCCAAGGCCGCTGTCGCATCGATCCTGACCTACGGTCTTTATCGCGTGAAGTCGGCGCGCCGGCGCGACGACATCGAGAAAGCGATGGAAGAGAGCCTGATGGAGGTTGTGCCTCGGCTCGAGAAGCGGACGCATTACCTCGCGACCCTGGCCAACATCGCCACCCTGCTGGGACTGCTGGGCACCATTATCGGTCTCATCGCCGCGTTCACCGCAGTATCAAACGCAAACCCTGCCGACAAGGCGGACCTGCTGTCAGCCAGTATTTCGGTAGCGATGAACACGACCGCTTTCGGCCTGATGGTCGCTATTCCGCTGCTGCTGCTGCACGCACTGCTGCAGACCAAGACGAACCAGATTGTCGACAGCCTCGAGATGGCGAGCGTGAAGTTCCTGAACGCCGTGACCGAGCGCGAGCTGAAGCCGGCCGGAGCATAAGCCATGTCGATGAGCCGACGTCGCAGCCGCCGGAATGTTGAAACGGCGGAGCTAAATATCACGGCATTCATGAACCTGATGGTCATTCTGGTTCCGTTCCTGCTGATTACAGCGGTGTTCTCGCGGTTGGCGATTCTTGAACTGAATCTCCCCGGCTCCTCCTCCGAGCCCGCCGAAGAGCAGGAATTGGTATTCCAGTTGGAAGTCATCGTTCGCGAAGGCCGGATAGAAGTCGGCGATCGGAACATCGGGGCGCTGGGAGTCTATCCCTCCGATGCTGAGGGTTATGACTTTGACGGCTTGAGCAACAAGCTCAGCGAGATCAAAGAGCAGTACCCGGAAAAAACGGACGCGTCCATTCTTCTTGAGCCTGATATCGCTTACGACACGCTGGTTCAGGTCATGGATCGTGTTCGCGTCCAGGAAAAGGTCTCCGAGACGTCCATTGATCGCCTCGATCTGTTTCCTGATATCTCGATAGGAGACGCGCCCGTGACCGAGGGAGGCGTATAGCTATGGAACAGTCGCATCGCGCAAAACGCATGGAGCGGCGCCACGAGCGCAGCAAGAGTGGTGGCGGTCTCAACCTCGTCTCCCTGATGGATATCTTCACGATCCTGGTCTTCTTCCTCCTGGTGAATTCCTCGGAGGTTGAGGTTCTGCCCAACGACAACGACATTCAGCTGCCTGAGTCCATCGCCGAGGAAAAGGCCAAGGAAACGGTCGTCATCCTGATCGGCGACAACGACATCCTGGTGCAGGGTTCGCCGGTGGTTTCCGTGAGCGAGGTGATGAATCGTTCCGGCAACGACATTCCGGAGCTGAAAGCCGCGCTGCAGTCGCAGAACGATCGCGTGCTTCGTCGGGAGAATAATCAGGATATCGCTTCTCGCGAGGTCACCATCATGGGCGATCGCGATATCTCCTACCGGCTGCTTAAGAAGGTGATGGCGACTTGTACTGAGTCTGACTATGGCCAGATCTCACTCGCCGTGTTGCAGAAGAGCTCGGAAAAGCTCGACACCATGAGCGCGGCCCGATAGCCGGGCGGAACCAGGGAATCTGAGCGGGAGCAAGGGATTGGATCTACCGTATTACAGAGAGTATGAACTGCCGTGGAACAACCGTTCCGGCCAGGAGAAGCGCTTTCATCGCATTCTTGGCATGGTGTTCGCGGCGATCCTGGTACTAGGCCTCGTGTGGCCGTTCCTGCCGACGCCGGAGGTCGATCCGTACGAGGTGGAAGAGGTGCCGCCGCGCGTGGCGCAGTTCCTGCTGGAACGCCAGCCGCCGCCACCGCCGCCGCCGAAGCCCCCTGAGCCCGAACCCGAGCCTGAGCCCGAACCGGAGCCGGACCCGCTGTCCGAACCGGAGCCTGAGCAGGTTGCAGAAACCGCGCCGGAGCCCGAGCCGACGCCGGAACCGCCGCCGGTCGATCAGCAACAGCAGGCCCGCGAACGGGCGCAGGCTGCACTCCTGCCGTTTACCGAGGACCTTGCAGCTCTGGCTGACAGCGACGTGCTGGAAACGGTTGCCGACAGCCGGCCGCTGACCGGCAACGTCGGCGAGGCGCAGCGCAACGAACGCTCCATGATTACGTCCCGTGCCGGCAGCGCCAGCTCGGGTATCAACACCGCCACCCTGAGCCGCAATACGGGCGGCACCGGTCTTACCGCACGCGCTACGACGGAAATCGAGAGTCCCGTCGAATCCGTGGGCGAGTCCGTTGGCGGCACGCGTCGCTCAGGAAACAGCAACAAAGCCTCCCGCAGCCGCGAAGAAATCGAACTGGTTTTCGACCAGAACAAGGGTGCGATTTTCGCGCTCTACAATCGCGCGCTCAGGGCGGATCCCACCCTCGAGGGTAAACTGGTGTTGCGCCTGACGATCGCGCCTACGGGCGAGGTGACGTTCTGCGAAATTGTCTCGAGCGAGCTCGAAGATGACGAGTTCGAACGTCGGCTGGTGCAGCGCGTGAAGAGGTTCCGTTTCGAGGCGCGCGACGTCGAGCCCGTAACCACCACCAAGCCCATCGATTTCTTCCCCGCGTAAGGTCCGGGGTGACCGGCTTACGCTGGCGGCAGGCGCTTGCATTCGCCTGCCGTTCGTATAACTGTAGGCCGCGACTTTCCGCCGCGACGCTTGCACGATGAAGATATCCGCCCGCCAGTTCCTGGCAGCCCTCGCTTTCGCCCTGT
>CAZFVT010000512.1:0-2719 GCA_964522355.1 uncultured Woeseiaceae bacterium
CATTAACGATTCGAAGGCGACCAACGTCGGCGCCGCGATAGCCGCCGTGCTCTCTGTGGAAGGTCCGGTCGTGCTGCTGGCCGGTGGCCAGGGGAAAGGTGGCGACTTCGATGCGCTCGCGGACGCCATCTCGAGCAAGCTCAAGGCGATCGTCGTGTTCGGCGAGGATGCCGACAAGCTCGAGCACGCGTTCCAGGGCAAAGCCGAAGTTATTCCGGTGCCCGATATGGCCGAGGCGCTCGCGGTAGCCCACAGCCGGGCGGCAGCCGGCGATACGGTACTTTTGGCGCCTGCCTGTGCCAGCTTCGATCAGTTCAAAAACTTTCCGGCACGCGGCGACGCGTTCTGCAAGCAGGTCATGGAGCTGCCCCAATGAGCGGCTCCAGCATCACGATGCCTTTCCCGGCGAGGCTGAAGCCGTCGATGAGTATCGATCCGGTCCTGCTGGTGCTGGCCCTCTCGCTCATCCTTGGTGGCTTTGTGATTCTCGCCTCGGCGTCGATATCCGTGTCCGACCGGATCGCCGACGAGCCGTTCTTCTATCTCGAGCGCCAGCTCCTTGCGGCGGTTCTCGGTGCCGCCGGCGCCTATGCCTGCCTGTTTATCCCGATGCAGGTCTGGCGCAGCCTCGGCCCGTTGATGCTGCTCCTGGCCTTTGTCCTGCTCGTGATCGTCCTCGTCCCAGGCTTTGGACATACCGTCAACGGCAGCACGCGCTGGCTGCGTATCGGCATCATGAACCTGCAGGTCTCCGAGCCGGCGCGGCTTTGCCTCATTATTTACATGGCTAGCTACCTGGTGCGCCGGAACCGGCAGGTGCGTGAGGGATTCTTCGGCTTTCTCCGTCCCATGATTCTGCTCGCTATCGCCTGCGCGCTGCTGCTTGCCGAACCCGACTTTGGTGCATCCATGGTTCTGGTCGCGACCGTGCTGGTCATGATGTTCGTCGCCGGTGCGAGGCTACGCGACTTCTTCCTGTTCATCAGCGTGTCGGTGATCGCTGCAACCAGTCTGGTCGTCACGTCTGAGTATCGAATGAACCGGTTGACTGGTTTCATGGATCCCTGGGCCGATCCCTATCACTCCGGTTTTCAGCTAACCCAGTCACTGATCGCCATCGGTCGCGGCGAATGGCTCGGTGTGGGCCTGGGCGGCAGCGTCCAGAAGCTGTTCTACCTTCCCGAGGCACATACCGACTTTGTCTTTGCCGTGTTCGCTGAAGAGTTCGGCCTGCTGGGCGGGGTCATCCTGGTTTCCGCTTTTCTCGCCTTCTTGTGGCGCATCTTTTCCCTGGCCATGCGGGCAATGAACTCCGATCGTCTGTTCGAAGCGCTGCTGGCGATCGGCATTGGCACCTGGTTCGGCCTGCAGGCGTTCATCAACATCGGCGTCAACATGGGACTCCTGCCCACGAAGGGCCTTACCCTGCCGCTGATCTCTTACGGCCGTTCAAGCCTGATCATCATGATGGTCGCCATCGGCATCCTGCTGCGCATCCACCACGAGGTGGTAACCGATGCACCGCCGGTCAACCGCCAGTCGCGGAAAAAGCCGGCCAGGAAGGCGCCGCGGAGAAAGCGGGCATGAGTGCGCGGCCGATTCTGATCATGGCGGGTGGCACCGGTGGACACGTTTACCCGGCGCTGGCGGTAGCGCGGGAAATGATCGGCCGCTCGCAGTCTGTGGTCTGGCTTGGCACACACCGGGGACTCGAGTCCCGTGTGGTGCCCGAGGCCGGCATCGATATTGAATGGATCAGCGTTGGCGGCCTGCGCGGCAAGGGAGCACTCACCCTGATCGCCGCGCCATTCCGACTGATCCTCGCACTTGCCCAGTCGCTGCGTGTCGTACTTCGTCACCGTCCCGCTGCTGTGCTGGGTATGGGCGGTTTCGTCAGTGGACCTGGCGGGGTCGCCGCCTGGCTGACGCGAAGGCCACTCATAGTTCACGAACAAAATGCGGTCGCGGGACTGACCAACCGACTTCTGGCGCGTCTTGCCCGGGTTGTGCTGCAAGCCTTCCCGGGCAGTTTTTCCCCGCGCCGCAACGCTCAGACCGTCGGCAACCCGGTGCGCGCAGATATCGCCGCCGTACCGCCGCCGTCCGAACGTTTCGCGACTCGTAGCGGTCCTGCGCGGTTGCTGGTTATCGGCGGCAGCCTCGGTGCCCTAAAGCTCAACCAGATGGTACCGGCGGCGGTCGCGGCACTGCCGGAAACGGATCGTCCGGTGATTCGTCACCAGACCGGTGAACGAACGGCAGACGTTGCGGCCGAGGCATATCGAGACGCCGGCGTTGATGGCGATCTGACGGCCTACATCGAGGACATGGCCGAGGCCTATAGCTGGGCTGACGTCATTGTTTGCCGCGCCGGCGCCCTGACGGTCGCGGAAGTCTCTGCGGTCGGTCTGCCGGCCGTATTCATCCCGTTCCCGGCGGCCGTTGACGACCACCAGACGGCGAACGCGCGAGGCTTAAGTGAAGCCGGGGCGGCCGTCACGATCCAGGAATCGGACCTGACGGCTGAACGACTGGCCAGCGCGCTGGCTGAGATTATTGGCGACCGCAACGAGCTCGTCAGGCGTGCTTCGCTGGCTCGCGCCGCTGCGAAGCCGGAGGCGCTGGAGCGCATTACCGGCCTGTGTCTTGAAGCTGCGGGGGTGGCGCCATGATCAAACGGATGCGGCGCATCAACTCGATCCACTTCATCGGCATCGGT
>CAZFVT010000513.1:0-2718 GCA_964522355.1 uncultured Woeseiaceae bacterium
GGAAACAGCGTTGAAAGACCCCGTAGGCACTGGCACCGTTAGTGTTAGCCGAAAAAATTAGTGCAAATGGAAAGAGCACGTCTCGAACTCGTTCCGAACCAGATTTGCTCAATGCAGATCTGCTCATCCCCACTTCAATTCGACAATAAGACAAAAATACAACGTGAAATGAGCAATTTCTTAAATCCTTCGTTCCAAAATCGTCCACAACAACTTTGTGAACTGATCCGTAAGCATCCGGCGAGGACCGCACGTGCAGCGGCTTCAGTTTCATCCTGCCATCCAGTTCCAGGGCAGCAGGTCGTCGATCCGGTTTGCCCGGTGATCGGCGATTCGGGCCAGAACATCTGTAAGCCAGGCACGGGCATCGACACCATTGAGCTTGGCTGTTTCAATGAGCGTGTAGATGGCGGCGGCGCGGTGACCGCCGCTGTCAGAGCCGGCGAAGATCCAGTTTTTGCGGCCGACGGCAATGCCCCTGATAGAACGTTCGGCGGCGTTGTTAGATAGACAGATGCGCCCGTCATCGAGGAAGCGTGTGAACGCATCCCATCGCTTCAGAAGATAGTTTATAGCCTTGGCGATCCGGTTCTTGGACGATAGCTTGCGAAGCTCGGCCCGCAGCCATTTTCCGAGATCGTCGATCAACGGTTGTGATCGTGCCTTGCGAGCAGCAAGCCGTTCGTCTGGTGGTTTGCCATTGATTTCACGCTCGATTGCGAACAGCTCGTCGATACGCCGGACAGCCTCAATGGCAACCGGTGCCTTTTGCAGCTCCGCGATCTCGAAGAACTTGCGCCTGCCATGTGCCCAGCATGCGGCTTCAATGATCGGGCCGGGATGGCGGCCATTGATGAAGAGGCCGTTGTAACCTGAGAAGGCGTCGGCCTGCATCAGTCCTGAGTACCCTGCCAGATGCTTTTCGGGATGTTCACCGCTGCGATTGGGTGAGTAGTAGAACAGAGCTGCCGGAGCTGCTTTACCGGCGAACGGTTTGTCGTCGCGGACATAGGTCCAAAGCCTCCCTGTCCGGCATTTGCTTTTCGCCAGAACCGGCACCGTCGTGTCGTCGGCGTGAATGCGATCGGAGCCGAGCACATGGGCCTCGATCCGTTCGACCAGTGGCATCAGTGTCGCCGTCGATGCACCAACCCAATCCGCCAGCGTCGAGACATCGAGATCAACGCCTTCACTGGCGTAGATGTCACGCTGGCGATTGAGCGGCAGGTGGGCGCGGTACTTGTTGAACAGGATCTGCGCCAGCAAGTTTGGACCGGCGCGTCCACGCGATATCGGATGATTCGGTGCCGGTGCCTGGCTGATCGTCTCGCAGTCCCGGCAGGTGAACTTCTCACGCACATGCTGGATCACTTTCCAGCGTGCCGGAACGTATTCCAGCGTCTCCGTGACATCCTCGCCGAGCTTGCGCAAACGCTTCCCGCCACAGCCGGAGCATGTGTCGGGACCAGTATGGACAAGGCGCTCGCGCGGCAGATGATCAGGCAATGGTCGCCGTGCCGGCTTGCGGCGCTCTTCACTCTCGATCGATGACGGGTGTGCGGTCTCCACCGTCGCCTTATCCTGGGCAACGCTGGCTTCCAACTCGGCCAGTTGAAGCTCAAGTTGATCGAGCAGCCGGGCACCACGTTCGGATCGGGCGCCGAACTGGTCGCGCTGCAGCTTTGCAATGGTCAGTTTGAGATTGGCGATCTCAGCGTCCCGGTTATCGATGCGTGCCTCGGCGGCAACCAGCATTGCCTTCAAAGTCGCAACGTCGTCGGGAAGCTTCGTCACATCAAGCGGCATGCGCGAACAGTATCTGCTTCGCGCATATCACTGTGCAACCCAGCAGCCACACGAGCCTGTAATTTCATCCAGCGATTTCAGGCCGCCACGTCTTCTGCGGTGCGCGCCAATCGATCCCTTCGAGCAGATAGCCAAGCTGAGCAGGCGTCAGATGCACGACACCGCCTTTGGTGACAGGCCAGATAAACTTGCCGCGCTCAAGTCGCTTCGAGAACAAACACGCGCCCTGGCCGTCATGCCAGATGATCTTGACCAGATCGCCGCGTCTGCCGCGGAAGACAAACAGGTGACCGACATGAGGATCCTTGGCCAAGGTCTCCTGCACCAGCAATGACAGACCAGGGAACCCCTTGCGCATGTCGGTCACCCCTGGCGCCAGCCAGACATGCACACCACTCGGGACAGGTAACATCAGCCCTCAAGCACACCAATGATGCGCCTGAGAGCACCGGCCTCGATATCTGCCGGCACCCGGACCATGCGACCGTTGCCGAGTGCAATCTCAACGACACATGCCTTGGTCTTGGCAGGTGTCACGGCGTCGCGCTGCGCGCTTGCCTGGAACGGATGTGGCTCACCTTCGTCATCGTCGCTATGTTCAGAAATCGTGACCGGCAACAGCGCCGCTGCAGCTTTGCTGCTCAGTTCCTTCTTCCAACGATAAAGCAATGCCGGCTTGATGCCATGACGTCGCGCAACCGCCGAAACGTTCGTGCACGGCACCGAAGCCTCCTTCACGATGGAAAGCTTCTCTTCCCGGCTCCAGCGCCGGCGCGTGTCAGCAACGATCTCAAACCGGCGTTCGAAATTATCTCCAGACATACCCATTAGACAAATTTCCTCCTGCCACTTGCACCAAGAGGAAAACTGTCACTTAACAATCAAACAAGGCGGTCCTGACCGGATGCGTAC
>CAZFVT010000514.1:0-2718 GCA_964522355.1 uncultured Woeseiaceae bacterium
GCTAAGCGATGGTTGCCAGCACGTCACGGCCGCTGCTGATCGTTCTCGGCAACCGGCTCTTTCCGCCTGACTGTTTCGAGGCGCATCGTGGCGTGCCGGTCTTCATGGCCGAGGACGTGGGCCTCTGCACGTACGTCCGCCATCACCAGCAAAAGATCGTGCTCTTCCTGGCGGCCATGCGGAGTTTCAGCGACGCCCTCGCCGAAGCAGGATTCGACGTTCGCTACCACCAGCTCGGCGCGGACCCGGACTCCTACACCGCAAGGCTGGCCCGTGTTGTCGAGGCAGAGAACATCACCGAGCTCAGGGTATTCGAGATCGAAGACAAGCCGATGGAGGCGGAGCTGCGCCGCTTCGCCGACGAGCGCAATCTGAAACTCACGGAGCTCGAGTCGCCGATGTTCCTGTGTTCCCGTGTGCGGTTTGCCGACTACCTGCAGCAGGCACGGCGACCGTTCATGGCGGAGTTCTACAAGAAGGAGCGACGACGGCTTGGTCTGCTCGTTGACGATGCGGGCGAGCCCGAGGGCGGACGCTGGAGCTTCGATGAGGACAACCGGCGGAAACTGCCGCGCAACGTCGAACCGCCGCCAGTGTCGGCGGCAGCGGCGACGTCACACGTTGAGGACGTCATAACGCTGGTTCGCGAACGTTTCCCGGATCACCCGGGAGACGCGCGTCAGTTCTGGTGGCCGACGACCCGAACGGGCGCGCTCGACTGGCTGGAGCGCTTCCTCGAGGAGCGGTTTGCCGGTTTCGGGCCCTTCGAAGACGCCATGTCCACGCGCTCGCAAACCGTCTTCCACAGCGTGCTGAGCCCGTTGATCAACCTGGGCCTTCTCACGCCTGGCGAGGTTGTCGAGCGAGCGGTCGATTTTGCTGCAGATAGCGATGTGCCGCTGCAAAGCCTGGAGGGTTTCGTCCGCCAGGTGATCGGCTGGCGTGAGTTCATTCGCGGCATCTACCAGAACTTCGACGACGAGCAGTCCGCCGGCAATCACTTTGATCATCAGCGGCAGCTCACCGATGACTGGTATCAGGGCACAACCGGCATCGTGCCGCTCGATGACACGATCAAGACCGCTCGCGAACTCGGCTGGACGCACCATATTCCGCGGCTGATGGTCGCTGCGAACCTCATGACTCTCGCGGAGATTCATCCGCAAAGCGCGTGGCGCTGGTTCATGGAGATGTACGTCGACTCCTCAGACTGGGTGATGGGTCCGAACGTTTACGGCATGGGGCTCTTCAGTGACGGCGGCATCTTTGCCACCAAGCCCTACATCTGCGGCTCGAACTATCTGCGAAAGATGAGTGATTACCCGAAAGGGGAGTGGTGTGACGTTGTCGACGGGCTCTACTGGCGCTTCATTGACAAGCATCGCGACTTTTTCCAGGCGCAGCCGCGCCTGGCGCTGATGCCACGCGCGCTGGACAAGCTCGCGGACGACCGCAGAACGCGCATTTTCGCGGCCGCCGAACGGTTTATCGATACCTACACGGCGCCGCGGCCCGCCTGAAAGATCCAGAAACATTCGCTTACAGGATCGACATCGTTCATGCCTGCGAATTGGGTATGGTTCGGCCGGATGACGGGGCTGGAAGTTTCCAATCAAGGAGCGATTAAGTGAAAGATTTCAAAAAAGTTAACGTAGCGTTTCAGGCCCTGTTGCTGATGGTTTTTGCCGCAGGCGCCCAGGCTGATCACCATGGCGAAAAGGCAGGAATGACGAGTGACATCGTCGACACGGCCGTATCAGCGGGTCAGTTCAACACCCTGGCCGCAGCACTCGAAGCGGCTGATCTCATCGGTACCCTGAAGGGCGAAGGTCCTTTCACGGTGTTCGCACCGACCGATGAAGCGTTTGCCAAGCTGCCCGAGGGCACCGTCGAAAGCCTGCTCAAGCCTGAGAACCGCGACCAGCTCGTCGCTGTACTGACCTACCACGTGGTTGCCGGCAAGGTTGAAGCGGCAGACGTCGTCAAGCTCGACAGCGCCACCACCGTCAACGGCCAGGACGTCGACATCAAGGTCATGGACGGCAGCGTCTACGTCGACAGCGCCACCGTAACGGCCACGGACATCGCGGCCAGCAACGGCGTCATCCACATCATCGACAGCGTGATCCTGCCGAGCTCGTAATCGGCACAGGCGCTTCGCGGGTGATTCCGTTAAGCACCTGGACAGCATGACCCCGACTCCCGATCCCGCCTTCTACTCCCCCCTGCGCGCCGCTGTTATCGGCGCATCAGGCGGGATCGGTGGTCAACTTGTCGCCGCGCTCGCGCAAAAGCCGGGCGTCGGTGACGTTTTTGCATTTAGCCGAACCCCTGCGACGATCGACGCCGAGGGCGTGTCGGCACTCGCCATCGATATTCTCGACGAATCCAGTATTGCGGCCGCCGCCGAAACGGCACACGCCGAAGGGCCGCTCGATATCGTCATCGTTGCAACCGGCATCCTCCATGACGGCGACCTGCAGCCCGAGAAGGCGATGCGCGAGCTGGATGCGGGCCGTATGGCCCGGGTTTTCGAGCTGAACACGATCGCTCCGACGATGCTGGCGAAGCACTTCCTGCCGGTCCTGCGCAGGAAACACAAAACGGTCTTTGCCGCGCTCAGCGCGCGAGTGGGCAGCATCAGCGACAATCGGCTTGGTGGATGGACCAGCTATCGAGCCTCGAAGGCTGCGCTCAACATGACCCTGCGGAATCTTG
>CAZFVT010000515.1:0-2712 GCA_964522355.1 uncultured Woeseiaceae bacterium
GCATCTTCGGATCGCTCATGTCGACTCCGATCGTCAACCCGCCCCAGAGCGGCGTGCTCGGCCTGCACGCGATCCAGGATCGCCCGGTGGCCGTCAACGGTGAGATCGTCATCCGTCCGATGATGTACCTGGCCCTGACCTACGACCATCGAATCATCGACGGTAAGGAAGCCGTGCAGTTCCTCGTCAGCATCAAGAATTCGCTGGAAGACCCCAGCCGACTACTCCTTCAGGTTTAACGGACACATTCAGAGACACTTATGAGCAAGAAATTCGACGTCGTCGTTATCGGTGCCGGTCCCGCTGGCTATGTTGCCGCCATCCGCGCCAGTCAACACGGTTTGAAAGTGGCGTGCATTGACGAGTGGCAGAACCGCGACGGCAAGTACGCGTTCGGCGGCACCTGCCTGAACGCCGGCTGCATCCCGTCCAAGGCCTTGCTCGAATCCTCCGAACTGTTTCATCGCGCCGGGCATGAGTTCGAGAGCCACGGGATCAAGGTGTCCGCCCCGAAAATCGACGTCGGCGACCTGCAGAAACGCAAGAACGGCATCGTTCGCCAGCTGACCGGCGGTATCGCGGGTCTCTTCAAAGCGGCGAAAGTCGAGGGCCTGGTAGGGCACGGCAAGGTAATTTCCGCCGGCCAGGTGGAGTTCACGCCGGCCGATGGCAAGCCGGAGATGATCGAGACCGAGGACATCATCATCGCGACCGGTTCCGCGCCGATCGAGCTGCCGATTGCGCCGTTCGACGGTGACCGTATCGTTGATTCCTGGGGCGCGCTCGACTTCGAGGAGGTGCCGAAGACGCTGGGCGTTGTTGGTGGCGGCGTCATCGGTCTGGAGCTCGGCAGCGTCTGGGCCCGTTTCGGCGCCGAGGTTGTGGTGCTCGAAGCGATGGACGACTTCCTGTTCATGGCCGACCGCGACATTGCCGGCGCGGCCAAGAAGGCGTTTACCAAGCAGGGCCTCGATATTCGACTCGGCGCCAAGGTGAGCGAAGCGAAAGCGTCGAAGAAAGGCGTCACGGTCACCTACAACGACAAGGACGGCGAGCAGTCGCTGGACGTCGAGCGGCTCGTGGTGGCCGTCGGCCGCCGCCCATATACCGTTGATCTGTTCGGTCCCGATGCGGGCGTCAGCGTCGATGAACGCGGGTTCATCAAGGTCGACGAGCAATGCAGGACGACGGTGCGCAATGTTTACGCCGTCGGCGACTGCGTCCGCGGCCCGATGCTGGCGCACAAGGGCAGTGAAGAAGGCGTCATGGTCGCTGACCTGATCGCCGATGAGATCGCCGAGATGAACTACGACGTCATCCCGTCGGTCATTTACACCGCGCCCGAGATCGCCTGGGTCGGCAAGACCGAGGCAGAGGTCAAGGAAAGTGGTCGCGAGTACAAGACCGGTTCATTCCCGTTCGCGGCCAGCGGACGCGCCAAGGCGATGGAGCAAACCGAGGGCATGGTCAAGCTGATCTCGGCCGTCGACGATGACGAACTGCTGGGTGCACATATCATCGGCCCCATGGCCGGCGAACTGATTGGCGAGCTGGTCCTTGCCATGGAGTTCACGGCAAGCACGGAAGACATTCAGCGAACGATTCACGCGCACCCCAGCCTGGCCGAGGCCATTCATGAAGCCTCGCTGGCGGTGGATAAGCGCGCGTTGAATTTCCCGAACCGGCGCTAGGCCGCTTCAGCCTGCTCAGGCGTTCCGCCTGACCGAGGTAATGTTTGGCAGCTGCTCCAGTCGGCTGATCAGTCGGCTGAGGGCAGGCAGGTCCGAGACGGACATGCTGAGGTTCATGACCGCCTGCATCGTTTTCCTGTCCGAGCGGGTCTGTACGCTGTCGATACTGGCGTTTTCGTCCGACACGACCTGGCTGATGTCACGCAGCAGTCCCTGCCGGTCGTAGGCATGCAGGGTCAGGTCAGCGGTATAGACCTCGTCTCCGACATGACCCCAGTTCACCTCGATAACCCGCTGTGGCTGCCTTGCGGCGAGGTTCCGGAGGTTGCCGCAGTCGCTGCGGTGAATGCTGACGCCGCGTAGCTGGGTGATGTAGCCGACGATAGGTTCGGGCGGCATGGGCCGGCAGCAGCGGGCAAAGTTGCACATCAGGTCGCCAACGCCCTGTACGGCAATATTGTCCGAGGCACCGGCCTTCTTTGGCTGGTGACGTTTCTTCCGAATCGGCTGGTCGCTAACCGTCTTGCGCAGACTCTGAATTGCGTTGGCGACGGCCGCCGCCGTCACGTCGCCGGCGCCGAGAGCAACGCAAAGTGACTCAACGCTATTGTGGCGAAGCTCCGTGGCAAGCTTTTCTAGCCCCAGGTCGCGGGCATTCAGGCGCCCGAGTTCGCGCTCGATAATTTCCCGACCGTGGCGCAGATTCTGGTCACGGTCCTGCTCACGAAACCAGTTGCGTACCTTGGTTCGTGAGCGCGATGCGGCGAGGTAGCCGAGCTGCGGACTGAGCCAGTCGCGGCTGGGCTGCGGATCCTTGCCGGTAATGATGTCGACCGAGTCGCCGTTTTCGATCTGGTAGGTCAACGGCACGATCCGGCCGTTAACCTTGGCACCACGGCAGCGGTGGCCGACCTGGGTATGCACGTGATACGCGAAGTCCAGCGGCGTTGCGCCCATCGGCAGGTCGACGACGTCGGTCAGCGGCGTGGTGTGGAACGACCGGGATGCGGACGGCGTGATC
>CAZFVT010000516.1:0-2699 GCA_964522355.1 uncultured Woeseiaceae bacterium
GATGACCGCTCGTGCAACGGCAACACGCTGCTGCTGACCGCCCGATAGCTGCTGTGGCCGGTGGTCGGCGCGGTGCGCGATATTGACGCGCTCGAGAACCTCGGCGACGCGCCGGTCGCGCTCCGCAGTGGGCACCTTCTGGTAGAGCAGCGGCAGCATGACGTTCTCCGCAACCGTGAGTTCATCGACCAGGTTGAAGCTCTGGAAGATAAAGCCGATGTTGCGTTTGCGGACGTCCGCCAGCTGGCTTTCACTGCAGTTCTCGACGGACTGGCCGTCAAACCGGTAGCTGCCTGACGACGGGCTGTCGAGCATGCCGAGGATGTTCAGCAGGGTCGACTTGCCGCAGCCCGACGGACCCATGATGGCAACGAACTCGCCGCGTGCTATCTCCAGGTTGACGTTATTGAGCGCCGTCGTCTCAACGTTGGCCGTGCGATAAACCTTTACCAGGTCGTGCATGCTGATCATTGTCTTTCCCCTGTGTTGTGATTCTTGGCGCTTCTTGATCTGTCGCCGAAGCTTCAGTTGTCGATGAACAACCGGTCTACGTCGATGAAGCTGGAATACGATGAGGTCACGACCCGGTCTCCCGGCAGCAGCCCGGACTCGACCTCGATCATGTTTCGATTGCTGCGGCCGAGGACGACCTCGCGCCGATAGGCGACGTCGCCGCTGGCGTCCAGCACGAAGGCCCAGGCGCCGCCGGTGTCGTTGTAGAACGGGCCGTTGGCCAGCAGGATGGCGTCGTCGGTGGGATCGCCGAGCACCAGCCGAAGCTGCAGGGTCTGGCCGCGCCTGACGTCGGGCGGCGCATCGCCCGCAAAAGCGAGGTCCACTTCGAACTGCGAGGCCTCGACCTCCGGGTAGACCTTGTCGATCTGCAGATCGAAGCGCCGCCCGTTGATCGTCAGCTCCGCGCGCTGGCCGACCCTTACCCGGTTCAAGTAGAACTCGTTGATGAGGGCGACCGCTTTGAACCGGTCCACGTCATCGATCTGCCCGAGCCTTTCGCCACGCGCCTTCGACTCGCCCAGCTCCGCGTTCAGGGACGTCAGGTTGCCACTCCGCGGCGCGCGGATCGTGAGATTGTCCAGGTTTGACCGCGCCAGGGTCAGGTTCTTCTCCAGCTGCGAAACCGAAGCCCGCAGCTGTTCGATCTGTGCGAGGCGAATCTTCTCGTCCTGCTCCTGGCTCTCGCGGGTGACTTCGCGCCGGTTCTCCCAGTATTCAAGCTCGTCGCGGCTGTCCTCGTACTCCGTCTTCGACAGGAACTGGCGACCTTCGAGCTGTTCGTAGCGTTCGACGAGGCGATTCAGTCGCACGATCTGGTAGTCAATCTCAATCAGGTCGCTCTTCAGCTTGAGCCGGTTTTGCTCGATGGCGAGCTCGGTGTTGCGCAGGTTGTTGAGCTGCTCGCTAATCTCGGCCTCGCGCGCGATCACGTCGAGCTGCAGCGCCGTGTTCGAAAGTTCGATGAGCGGCTGGCCCGATTCGACAAACGCGCCTTCCTCGACCAGCACCGCTTCGACCCGGCCGCCCTCGATGGCGTCCAGGTAGGTGGTTCGTTCCGGCTCAATGTTCGCGCGCAGCGGTATGTAGTCTTCGAAGCGACCGGTAGTAACTTCGGCGATGCGAATCCGCTGGCCTTCCAGCGTGAACGACGTGCTGCTATCCAGCGAGTTGTAAACCAGCGCTGCAATGACCAGCACGGCCGCTGCGATGCCAATACTGCGCCACGGCCAGCGGGAGCCGGTTTCAATCTTTCGGTCCATGCCTGGTGCAGGCCCTGCAGATCGGTCTTGTGGGTTGTCGGTGCTCATGTCTGTTTACAGAGCAAGCGCCGTGCCAACTCAAGGGGTCATAAAAAACAGATAGTTAGCAGATTGCCTCGCGAACCTGGCGTTCAATTACGAACACAGGTGATCGATTTCGAACACCTCCCACGTTACCCTTGCGACATGACCCGCCATGGCACCCTGATGGTCGTCGACGACGATCCCGATGTACTGACGGCCGCACGGTTGCTGCTCCGCTCGCATTTCCACCGGGTGCTGACGAGCGTCGAGCCGGATGACATAGAACGCGCGCTGGCGGAGGAAAGCGTTGATGTCTTTCTGCTGGACATGAACTTCGCGATCGGCCGCAACACCGGAGCGGAGGGCCTGCACTGGCTGGAGAAGATTCGCTCCACGGATCCCGACGCCGTCGTCGTCCTGATGACGGCCTTTGGCGATCTTCAAACCGCGGTGGAGGCCATGCGCCTCGGTGCCGCAGATTTTGTCCTGAAGCCCTGGCAGAACGACAAGCTGGTGGCGACCTTAAGCGTCGCTGCCGAACTCCGCCGCTCGCGGGCGACCATTCGCGAGATTGGCACGCCGCCGCTCGAACCGGCGATGATCGCGGAGTCGCCCGCGATGCAGCAGGTGCTGACGCTTGTGGAGCGGGTCGCACCGACCGATGCGAACGTACTTATCCGGGGCGAAAACGGCACCGGCAAGGAGCTGGTGGCCGCCGCGATACATCGACAGTCGACGCGCGCGGCACGGGTCATGATTGCTGTTGATCTCGGCGCGGTGCCCGAATCCCTTTTCGAAAGTGAGCTGTTCGGCCATCGCAAGGGCGCCTTCACCGATGCGGCAAGCGACCGGCACGGTCGCTTGCCGCCTGGCATCGACCGGCACGGTCGCTTGCCGCAA
>CAZFVT010000517.1:0-2698 GCA_964522355.1 uncultured Woeseiaceae bacterium
GTGCTTGTCGTTGATCTTCACACCCTGGAGGCGGTACACGTCCTGGATCTCGCGAACGAGGTAATCCGAAAGCGCTTCAACGCCCTGCAGTCGCAGAATGTCATGCGGGTTCGGCTCACCGTCAGCAATCGTTTCGCCGCGGACCACCTGCTCGCCCTCAAAGACGTTCAGGTTTCGCCACTTCGGAATCAGCTCCTCATGACTGTCACCGTTCTCGTCGGTGATGACGAGACGGCGCTTGCCCTTGGTTTCCTTACCGAAGCTGACCGTACCGGTGTGCTCGGCCATGATCGCCGGCTCTTTCGGCTTGCGAGCCTCGAAGAGGTCGGCAACACGCGGCAGACCACCGGTGATGTCGCGAGTCTTCGAAGACGCCTGCGGGATACGGGCGATAACGTCACCCACGTCCACCTTGCCGCCGTCGGTCGTCGCGACGATAGCGCCACCGGTCAGCGCGTAAACCGCTGGGATTTCCGTGTTGGCAAAGTGCACCGGCTCGCCCTTGTCATCGACCAGGATGGCCTTCGGGTTGAGGTCCTTGCCAGCCGGTCCACGCTGCTTCGGATCGGTAACGACAATGCTCGTCAGGCCGGTGAACTCATCGGTTTCTTCGTTCACGGTGACGCCGTCTACGAAGTCCTCGAACCTGAGCGTACCGGCAACCTCGGTGATAACCGGGTGAGTGTGCGGATCCCAGGTGGCAACGACCTGGCCCTGCTCGACGGAATCGCCGTCGGCCGCCGTAATCGTTGCACCGTAGGGCACCTTGTAACGCTCGCGCTCACGACCGTGCTCGTCGATAACCGAAATCTCACCGGAGCGAGACACAGCAACCAGGTAACCCTTCTGGTGCTGTACGGTCTTGATGTTGTTCAGCTTGACCGTACCGGTGTTCTTGAGCTCGATGTTGTTGACCGCGGCGGAACGCGACGCGGCACCACCAATGTGGAAGGTGCGCATGGTCAGCTGCGTGCCGGGCTCGCCGATGGACTGCGCGGCAATAACGCCGACCGCCTCACCGATGGCAATCCGATGACCGCGTGCCAGGTCGCGACCGTAGCACTGGGCACAAACACCGTAACGAACTTCACAGGTGATCGGGGAGCGGACCAGCACGTGGTCGATCGAGAGCGCCTCCAGGCGCGCCACGTCGGCCTCGTCGAGCATCGTCCCGGCATCGAATGCGATCTTGTCCGTACCCGGAATCATGACCGGCTCGGCAAGGACGCGACCGAGAACCCGCTCGCGCAGGGGCTCAACAACGTCGCCACCCTCTACGAGCGGCGACATGGATACGCCGTTGCGGGTCTGGCAATCCGGCTCAGTGACGACCAGGTCCTGGGCAACGTCGACCAGGCGGCGAGTCAGGTAACCGGAGTTTGCGGTCTTCAGTGCCGTGTCGGCCAGGCCCTTACGAGCGCCGTGGGTCGAGATGAAGTACTGCAGTACATCCAGCCCCTCACGGAAGTTAGCCGTGATCGGCGTCTCAATGATGGAGCCGTCCGGCTTGGCCATCAGGCCGCGCATACCGGCGAGCTGACGAATCTGCGCCGCGGAACCTCGAGCGCCGGAGTCCGCCATCATGTAGATGGAGTTGAACGACTCCTGCTTGACGCTGTTGCCGTCCGCATCCTTCACGGTGTCGGTACCCAGCTTGTCCATCATCGCCTTGACCTGAGCAACCCGCAATTCCGGGGGGATCTGATCAATCCCGATAATGCGATCAGCCCATTGATTCCAATGATAGATGCGGGCTTCTTGATAGCTTAAGGGCACACCCTTAAACGCCTTGGATTCCATCGAGCGCTGTATCGCTTCACCGAATTGGGTATCTTCCTGCAACACCTGTCCAAGCTCGGTGTCATCTGCGTTCGTCCAGATATTCGACAGACCGTCGGCAGAACCTTCTCCGGCACCGTGATACATGGTCCATACTTCAATTCGACACGTGCGTATAGACGTAGGCCAAAACAGCAATGGAGGAATCGTCTGCGCACTAAGTGGCGATACCCAGTTAGGAAAAACACCGTATGATTGCGTACACGTGCGGCCGATCTCGCTCACCGTATCGATCGTAGGAAAGCCGCTACGGTCAATCGCGCGATTGCTATCATTGCCTGCAATTTCTCGACCCGGGGCGACCATCCGACCATGTCCGTTGGCATAAAAGCTGTTCACGTTTCGCCTTTCATCTAATATGGGCGCGACGGTCGTTGGATGTATGTTCGGTACGTGGTAAACCTCGGTATTCGCCTCCATGGCGATTTTCCAGTTACAGTTCAAATCGAAACTGTGCTTGCTAACAAACCGACAATGCTCGAACTGAAACTCTTTCCATTCATCTGCTACTCGCCCCAGACACTCAAGCAACCCGGGCGCATCCTGATCGAAGTTAACAAAGATAAGATTGCCAAAACGCTCACAGCGCACGGACTGTAAGCCACGACAGGACATATCGAGATCGTGAAAGTCTTCCGCATCTCTGATTGAAATGAGCTCACCGTCAAGCGCGTAGCTCCAGCCATGATACTTACAGGTCAAGGTGGGCCGACGGCCAGCAACATCGGTCACGACCCGCGCGCCGCGATGGCTGCAGGTATTATAAAAAGCACGGATATGTCCATCGCGTCCATGCACGCTGACGATCGGCTCTCCAGTGTTGTCCCAACTGACAAAGCAACCGGGTTCCGGCAGCTGA
>CAZFVT010000518.1:0-2696 GCA_964522355.1 uncultured Woeseiaceae bacterium
GTGCTGCTCGCGCGCAAGCCTGCAGCGATGTTGGCGCTGTCGTCCAAGGGCACGGTGCCGGTGCTGCAGCTTGTTGGCGGCGAGGTGTTGGATGAGAGCCTCGATGTGATGCGCTGGGCGCTCGAGCAGCACGATCCCGAGAACTGGCCGTTGATTCGGGAAGCCCTGAAGCGCCTCGATCTCGAGGAACTGATCGGCACCGGTCCCGACAAGCTGATTCCGGCCCACCAGCCACGAGGCCGGAAAAACGTTTCCTCCCGGCGCAAGAACACCAAGGCCGCGCACGAAAAGCGCATCCGCAAAGGCAAGGCGCTGAGTCAACATAGCGGCCTGCCGCCGCGATCAGAGCACTAGCACAGCCGCTCAGCGGCGCGCTTTCCTCTCTGACCTGGACGCCCGCTTTTCCGCTTTGGCTTCTGCCTTGCGACGCTTTTTGTCCGCCTTCTCGGCGGCAAGGTCGGGCGCTCCCTCTCCCTCGAACATCCAGTGCTCAATCGGCTTCTGTACCACACGTGGAAACAGGTAGAACATTGCGGCCAGCGCGAAGACCCCGACCGGGGTTTGCCACTGAATCACGTAGACCGGCCACATGAATGCGCGGAAGATATTCGTAAAGGTATCAACGATGAAGTCGATCCCGAATTCAATCGCTTCGCTGCTCAGCCAACTCGTCGTGAAAATCTTGGGCACGTCGTCAAAAACGATGTCGACGAACTCGAAATAAAGAAACGCGACCATGAAGCCGACGGCGTACATCCCGCCGCCGCGGCTGCGCCAGACGCGCTGACACCATCGCCGAAACGCACCATGTGCGTTGTCGCCCAGGCCGCCGGGCCGGGTCAGCTCATCGCGACCGCGCCGGCCGACGTCTCTAAACACGCTGCCGATGCGCTCGGCGCGGCGCTTGGCTGGCTTGTCGTCTGGCTCGGTCAAATCAGCGGCTCTTTGCAATCAGAGTCGCCATGATACGCATGGCTACCGCGATTTCACCGCCCCTCAGCCCTGGACTTGGCCGTGGACTTGATCGCGGACGTGATAACGGCGATAAACCCGGTATGAAAAAGACCGCACTCACCCTGGCGTCGATCGCCATTACCGTCTTTGCCGGCTGTGACTCCGCCCCGGATGGTCCCGTCGGCGTCTATCCGAACTACCTGGTTATCAACGCCCCTTCGGGCGACCCGGACGACCAGTGGTACGTGAGCGATTTTTTCACCCGCGACCGCCTTTGGGAGCCAGAGCATACGAACTACAACAGCCTGCGTATGAGCATGTATGAGCTCTCGCAATATCCGAATCAACCGCCGACGGAGGCTCAGCAGCGCGCGGCCGACAAGCTGGTCCAGGACTCGTTCGACGCGGCCGTGGAGAACGGCTGGTTTGATCAGGAGAAGGGATTCGCAGACGGCTTTGAAAAAATGTTTGGCGACCCCGTGCACTTCGTCAAGAAGGAGTGGATCTACGACGGAATCACGCTCGACCCTGAAAAGCCCGAAACGCTCATGTACTACCAAACGGACGAGGGCATTTTCCTCATGGGCATCATGTACCTGGCAATTGGAGAACGCGGCACGCAGCCCGGTGGCCCCCTGACTGTCTGGCATTATCACATCGATCGGGGCATGTGCTACGAGCTCGGCGTCCTACCGATAGGCAGGAGACTGCAAAACGGCGAATGCCAGGTAGGCATGCACGACATTCGTTCGCCGGAAATGCTGCACGTGTGGTTCTTCGATCACCCGATGGGCAAGTTTGCGACACAGATGGGTCTGCCGCAGGACATCCTGAATGACGGGGTCCAGCAAATAAAAGCCCAGCTAGAAGCCCGGCAGTAGCGAACCCCTGTGTCCTACCTCGTGAGTTTTGGCGTGCTGCTGGTGCTAACCGGCCTCGTGTCGGTGGGCGCGGGGCTGGCCGCGGCAGAAAACGGCGGCGTGCTCGTCGGCTACGGCATCGCCACGGTTGTCTGCGGCATCGCTTTGTGGGTGGCCGGCCGCCGCTACCGCCGATAGGCCGGCGGTCTCCCCACTTCTATAAGCGCTCGCCGCGCTATCCGATCCGGGCTCTCCTACTGCAGCACCGCTTTCGGCGTCCGATCGCTGAAGTAAATGCCCCAGTGCTTTTCCGCTTTGTCCATCGGGTTCTCGCCGTCGAAGCCGCCCTTCCACTTCTCGTCGAACGACGTGAAGTAAAATGAGACGACGTCGTTCTCCTCGGCCCAGGGATTGTACTGACCGAAGAACACCGCCTGTTCGGCCTCGCCCGCTTTGCCGATTAATCCGCCCTCGTAGCTGCCGTCGTCGTACACGCGGCTCGTTGGCCAGCCGGTTTCGCAGAAGGCGATCTTGTGGTCGGGGTGATGGCCCTGAATGCTTTCGTAAGTCGACGTCGTCCAGTCCATCGCATTGTCGAGCTCGATGTTGTTCCAGAACGCGTAGCCGTGCAGGCAGATGAAGTCCAGCTCGTCAGCGACCTGCTGCGATTGTGGCTTGTTCCAGAAGTTGTAGTCATCCGCCACTGTAACCGGCTGCGCAATACTGCCGCGTACGTGCCGAATCTTGGCGACGACATCGTCGATGTCGTCCAGGCGATGATAGGACCAGTCAACGAGAATCTCGTTGCCGACGTTGACCGCCACGATGGTGTCGGAGAATCGGTTCGCATAGTCGATTGCCAGACTCACCTGCTCATCGTTC
>CAZFVT010000519.1:0-2691 GCA_964522355.1 uncultured Woeseiaceae bacterium
TCGCGCTGCTCTCGATCTGGCTGGCTCGACGCCAGCTCGCGCCCGGTAGCTGGCAAAAGATCATTGATCCGGCGCTCGCACCCTACGTGCTGTCACGGCGACAGATGAAAGGCGCAGGCCGTCGCTGGTGGCTGTTTTTTCTTGGCGGCGTGCTGGCGACATTGTCGCTGGCCGGTCCCAGCTGGAACCGGGTCGAACAACCTGTGTTCCGCTCCGAACAGGCTATTGTTGTTGCCCTTGACCTGTCCCGGTCAATGGATGCTCAGGACGTCAGTCCCAGTCGATTGTCCCGCGCAAAACTCAAGATTCTGGACATCCTCGAGCGACGCAGCAGCGGCCAGACGGCGCTGATTGTCTATTCGGCCAATGCGTTCACCGTCACGCCGCTGACCACCGATGCCGACACGGTAGCCGCGCTGGTCAACAGTCTTGGCACGGATATCATGCCAAGCCGAGGCAGCTACGCGGTCGCTGCGATTGAGAAAGGCGCGCAGCTCCTGGAGCAGGCGGGTGTCCCCTATGGTGAAGTTCTGCTGATTACTGACGGCAGCGTCACGCCGGCCGGTCTGCGCGCCGCAGAGGCGCTGAACGACGCGGGCTACACCCTGTCCGTGCTCGGCGTTGGCACGCTGGACGGCGCACCTATCCCGCGCGCCGGCGGCGGCTTTGTCACCGATCGCAGCGGCCAGATCGTTGTACCGAGGCTGGATCCGGGCGGCCTCCAGGAACTTGCCGATGCGGGTGGTGGACGCTACTCGGCCATGACCGCTGACGATGATGACCTCGATCGACTGCTGTCCGGCGAAGTCGGCGGCGGCGGTGCGTCGACCGACCAGGAGCTGGCAACCGATCAGTGGCAAGAGGAGGGTCCCTGGCTCCTGCTGTTGCTCGTTCCGCTTGCGTCACTGGCATTCCGCAAGGGCTGGGTCGTGGTCATCCTTGTCGTTGTCAGTCCCCTGGCCGTGCAGCCGGCCCATGCCTTCGAGTGGCGAGACCTGTGGCGCACACCGGACCAGCAGGCGGCGCAGAGTCTTGAGGCAGGGGAGGCGGCCGAGGCGGCCGAGCTCTTCGAAGACCCGGCGTGGCGGGCCGTAGCGAACTACCAAAGCGGCCAATATGACGCGAGCGCGGCGGGCTTTTCGGCCGGCGAGGACGCCGACAGCCTTTACAACTACGGCAACGCGCTGGCGCGCATGGGCGAATTCGAATCTGCAGTTACCGCTTACAACAAGGCGATCGAGATTGATCCCGGCGCCGAAGACGCTATCCACAACCGCGACCTGATCCAGGAACTCATGCAGCAGCAGGATTCCCAGGAAGGCCAGGACGGCGATGACCAGCAATCGTCCGAGGAAGGCGGCGGTGCCCAACAGTCGGAAGGCGAAAGTGAGTCCGAGGATTCGAGCCAGCAAAGTAACGCAGGGCAGGCTGGTGAGCAGTCCGAGGAGTCGGATGGCTCGCAGCGCGAACAGGAAATGAGCGAAGACGATCTGGAAGCGCTCGAAGAGGAGCTGCAGCGGGCCGCCGAGGAGGCCGAACAGCAGTCCGCGGAGGGCGATGAGGAGCTGGCCCGGGCGATGGCTGAGGCGCAGCGCCGCGAACAGGAGCAGCAGCAGGCGATGGAGCAGTGGCTGCGGCGGATTCCGGACGACCCGGGCGGCTTGCTTCGACGCAAGTTCCGCTATCAATATCAGCGCCAGGGGCGCGATCAGGACGGCAACGATCTGTGGCCGGACGACGAGGTACAACCATGGTAGGCGTTCAGCGGACTCAGACTTTCATATTCGGGCGCTTCGCTCTTTGGCTGCTTGTCGCAGCCATCGTCAGCCTGTTGTCCCTGGCCGAGGCGGCGGTCGTTGCCAGCGTCGACCGCGGGCGCATCGATCTCAACGAGTCCTTCACGCTCAAAGTGACGGTCGACACCGCCATCGATACCGAGCCGGATGCCGCCGCGCTGGAACAGGACTTCTACGTCCAGCAGCGCAGCCAGCTCAGCAACACCACGATCGTCAACGGCCAGATAACGCGCAGCAGGACCTGGTCCTATGTACTCATGGCGAAACGCTCCGGTGATCTGACGATTCCGCCCGTGCGCATCGGCAATGAGCAAAGCGAGCCGGTCGCTATCACCGTATCGCCGCAGTCGAACACGGTTCCCGGTGAAGCGGACATCTTCGTCGTTACGGAGGCAGATTTCGACGTGTCCTACGTCCAGGCGCAGATTCTGTACACGGTAAAGGTGTATCGCGCCGTGGCCACCCGGCAGCCGCGCTTGTCTGAGCCTGAGATCAGTGGCGTTGACGTACTCGTTGAGGTTGCTGGCGAAGAACGCACCTACGAGTCCATCCTCAACAACAAGAACTACGCGGTTAACGAGCGGGTTTACGCGCTGTTCCCGCAGGAAAGCGGCCAGGTGAATATCGAACCGGCACGCTTCGAAGCCCGCGTGCTTCGCAACGGGCGCATTTCCGGCCGCAAGGTTTTCCAGTCCGAGCCGATCGTCATCAACGTTAACCCGATTCCACCGCCGCCTGACGGTTTTCCAAACGCGGCCTGGCTACCGGCGCGATCGGTGTCGCTCAGCGAAGAGTGGTCGCGCGAGCCGGATTCCCTGCCGGCCGGTGAGCCCATAACCCGTCGGGTCACGGTGACCGCGCTCGGGCAGCTGTCGACCCAGATCCCGGTCATGGA
>CAZFVT010000520.1:0-2683 GCA_964522355.1 uncultured Woeseiaceae bacterium
GTTGTAAAACTCAAGGTACCAGTCAATGAAACGCCTAACGCCCGTTTCGATAGGCGTATTCGGCTGGTAGCCGACGTCAGCGACAAGATCCTCGGTATCAGCATAGGTATCCGGCACGTCGCCCGGCTGCATCGGCAGCAGGTTTTTCTCCGCCTGCCGCCCAAGGCACTCCTCTATAACCTCGATATAGCGCATCAACTCAACGGGCTGTTGATTGCCAATGTTATAGATTCGGTAAGGCGCGCGGCTGGTCCCGGGGTCAGGACTGGCCGCATCCCACTCTTCATTAGGCTGCGCGGTGTGATCCATCGTGCGGATGACGCCTTCAACAATGTCCTCCACGAATGTGAAGTCGCGGCGGTGATTGCCATAGTTGAACACATCGATTGGCTTTCCCTCGATGATGTTTTTGGTGAAAAGGAATAACGCCATGTCCGGCCGCCCGTACGGCCCATAGACGGTAAAAAAGCGCAGCCCGGTCGTGGGCAGGTCGTAAAGATTCGAGTAGGTATGCGCCATCAACTCATTGGCTTTCTTGGTTGCACCGTAAAGCGCCAGCGGATGATCAACGTTTTGATGGATAGAGAACGGCATCGTGCTATTCGCCCCATAAACGGAGCTCGACGATGCATAAACGAGGTGTTCAACGTCATTGTACCTGCATCCTTCGAGGATATGCAGAGTGCCGACGATGTTGGAGTCAATGTAGGAATGCGGATTCTCGATGGAGTAGCGGACACCCGCCTGGGCAGCAAGGTGCACAACCTTGTCGAATTTCTCCTGCTCGAAAAGGGCCTCAATGCCGCCTCTGTCTGCGAGATCCATATGCACCATACGGAAGTTCTCATGCGGCTCCAGTAGCGTCGCGCGAGCTTCCTTGAGGCGAACATCATAATAGTCACTAAAGTTGTCCAGGCCGACGACCGTGTCGCCTCGCGAAAGAAGCTGCTGGGCGGTGTGGAATCCAATGAACCCGGCGGCGCCGGTGACTAGAATCTTCATAGTGTGCAGGTCCGACGACGCTCAGAGCCGATCGTCGGACTCCTCCTTGGTGAGCAGATACTTCGCATCGTAAAGCAACGCCCCTGCCTTGCCGAATGCCCTCAAGCCTTTCTCGCCCATGTCTTTAAACTGATCGTGTGACACAGCAATCACAACGACGTCATAAGAACCTGGCTGCGGCGACTCTTCCAACTCGAAGCCGTACTCTTCCCTGGCATCAACGCTTGACGCCCACGGGTCATGTACGTCGACATCCACACCGTAGGACTCCAACTCGTCGATAATGTCGATAACTTTCGTGTTGCGCAAATCCGGACAGTTCTCCTTAAAGGTTAGCCCCAATACCAGGGCCTTCGCATTCTTCGGCTGAATACCCGCCCTGATCATGTTTTTGATGATCCGTGAAACGACAAAAATCGGCATGTTGTCATTGATACGGCGACCAGCGAGGATCATCTCCGGGTTGTACCCGAGCTTCTGAGCCTTGTAGGTCAGGTAGTAGGGATCCACACCAATGCAATGACCGCCCACCAGGCCGGGGCGAAATGGCAAGAAATTCCATTTGGTCCCCGCGGCTTCGAGTACTTCTTCCGTGTCGATGCCTACCCGTTCGAAGATCATGGCAAGCTCGTTGACCAACGCGATATTAACGTCGCGCTGGGTGTTTTCGATAACTTTGGCCGCCTCGGCAACCTTGATGCTGGACGCCCGATAAGTTCCGGCAGTGATCACCGAGGCATAGACGCGATCGATGAACTCAGCGGCTTTCGGAGTCGAGCCTGCCGTGACCTTGAGAATCTTGGTGACCGTATGCTCCTTGTCTCCAGGATTTATACGTTCAGGGCTGTATCCGACGAAAAAGTCGACGTTCACCTTTAGCCCAGCGCCCTCTTCCAGAAGCGGCACACAGTCTTCTTCAGTGGCACCGGGATACACAGTCGATTCATAGACGACGATATCACCCGGACTGAGAGCGGCCGAGACCATCTTGCTGGCCGACTCTAGCGGTGTGAGTACCGGCCGATGGTCGTCAGCGACGGGCGTAGGAACCGTAACGATGAAGAAATTGCACTCGGCTAGGTCCGAAGCTTTGTTACTAAAGTTCAGGAGTGTGGCTGCCCCAAGGTCTTCGGAGGTGACCTCAAGCGTCGAGTCCTTGCCATCACTTAGCTCGTCTATCCGAGCGTCCTTTACGTCGAAGCCTACGGTCGGATACAGCTTGCCGAATTCCACGGCCAGCGGCAGGCCAACATAGCCCAGACCAATTACGCCGATTTTGAGGTTGTTGAGGTCGAAACTCATTGTTCCGCAGACTTTAGGTACCGGAAAGGGTGGATATCACAGTGTCTTGGCAATTTCTTTGAGACGAGTCTCACCTACTTACGGCCTTGTATAACCCTCAGCCAGAGCGAAACCCGAGGACCGCCACGCCGCGCCGATTGGCGCGCCTGCCTACAGGTACCAGAGCGCCGCCAGGCCCGTGATGCTCATCGTGATTGTATAGGGCAGCGCCATCACCACCATCCGACCGTAGGACAGCCGGATCAACGGTGCCAGTGCCGAGGTCAGCAGGAACAGGAACGCGGCCTGGCCGTTCGGCGTCGCGACGCTCGGGATGTTGGTGCCGGTGTTGATGGCTACCGCCAGGGCGTCGAACTGCTCGCGGGTCAGCTGACCGTTC
>CAZFVT010000521.1:0-2679 GCA_964522355.1 uncultured Woeseiaceae bacterium
AATACAAAACGGATTTGCACTGGCAAGCGGTTTTTGGGAATTACGTCACCTTCCCTTTGGTGAAAACGAAAAGCCCCGGACGAGCCGGGGCTTTCCTTACGCGTTCTCAGAGCGTGAAAGCCTGAGATCAGCAGCTTATCGGCAAGCAGCCGGCAGCCACTGCGGGTTCGTGCTGAGGATGTTGCCGCCCACGCAGTTCCAGTCGATGGAACCAACGTTGGTTACCGGGCTGAGCAGCAGCGTTGCGGTGTTGATTGATGCGTTAGCCGTCTGCGCGCCGGTGTTCGAGTAGGTCATCGTGATGACGCCGGTGTTCGCGATAGAAACCTGGGAAACGTAGTTGCCCTGGATTTCGGTAGCGTCAGCAATGCCCGCGCCAGCGTTGTTTGCCGGCCACGTGCCACGATCCTGGAAGAATTCGGTGGTTGCAGCTTTGGCAGCAGCCGACAGGTTCAGGCCTTCCGAAACCTGGGCACGAATCGTGTAGTCAGAGTAAGCGGGGATCGCGATGGCTGCCAGAATACCGATAATGGCAACAACGATCATGAGTTCGATAAGGGTAAAACCCTGTTGGACTTTCTTCATTGGTCTTTCTCCATGAGTGAGAGCGTGTCTAAATCGGACGCAGCCTCTTAACTGCTAAGGGATATAAAGCAAAGCCCGTGCCAACATTAATGTCGACACCGTAAATATCTGGTTACTAAAGATTTATTAGATTTTACGTCAGGTCCGTGAGTTGCTACTTGACCTAACGTCTTTGGCCAGTTGCCGATCACTGTCGCAAACTGACAATTTTTGTCACCCGGCGGTGACAAACCCCTGTCACTCGATACCCAGCTTCTTGATGCGGTAGCGCAGCTGGCGAAAGGTCAGGCCAAGCAGCTTGGCCGCCGCCGTCTTGTTGTAACGGGTTTGTTCCAACGCGTCGACAATCGCCTGTCTTTCGACGTCTTCAATCTGACCGCCCAGATCGCCGGTGACGCCGCCCCGGGCGACGGTCGACTGACCGCCCGACTGTGGAATCAGGTTGAGATCGTCGGCGCCGATGGAGCCTGTGGGGCACAGGGTGACTGCCCGCTCCAGCAGGTTCTCGAGCTCTCGCACGTTGCCCGGAAACGGATAGGCAAGCAGGGCCTCGGCGGCATCATCCGATAATGCATCCGCGTCGCGCCCGTGTTTGGCCAGGATGAAACGTGCCAGCTGCAGCACGTCCTGCTCGCGATCCCGCAGAGCAGGCACGCCAATCTCGATCACGTTGATCCGGTAATAAAGGTCTTCGCGAAAGTCGCCGCTCGAGACCAGGTCGGACAGTTTGCGATGCGTCGCCGACAGCACGCGGACGTCAACGCTGACCTCGCGCTCGGCGCCGACCGGTCGGACCGTCTGCTCCTGGATTACTCTGAGCAGCTTGACCTGCATGGACAGCGGCAGGTCGGCAATTTCATCCAGGAACAAGGTGCCGCCCGAAGCGCTCTGAACAAGCCCGGCCTTATCGGCCGTCGCGCCGGTGAATGAACCCTTTCGGTGGCCGAAAAACTCGCTTTCCATGAGTTCGGCCGGAATCGCGCCACAGTTTATAGGAACAAACGGCCCGTCTTTTCGCGGCCCCCGCTCGTGAATGGTCCGGGCCACGAGCTCCTTGCCGGTGCCGGATTCGCCGGCGATGTGCACGGGCGCCTGGCTGCGCGCCACCTTGTCAATGAGCTCCCGCAGGTCGTTCATGGCCGGCGAGTCGCCCAGCAATCGGGAGTCGCGGGCACCGGGCTTTTCACCCAGCTTGACGGCGTTGGCCACGATGTTGCGCAGGTTCTTCAGATCCAGCGGCTTGGAAATAAAGTCGAAGGCACCGAGCTTCAGTGCCTGGACGGCCGTCTCGATATTGCCGTGCGCGGTAATGACGGCCACCGGCACCGTCGGTGCGTGGGTCTGCATCCAGTCGACGAGATCGAGCCCGTCACCGTCGGGCAATCGCATGTCGGTGAGGCAGAGGTCGAAATCTCGCTCTCGCAACGAGGACTTGGCTGACTTGATGTCGCCACCAACGCAGGTTTCGATGTCCATTCGATTGAGCGTCAACGACAGGAGCTCACAAATGTCCGGTTCGTCGTCAATGACTAGGGCGAGGGGTTTGCTCATTCGATTTCTGGCTTGGTTCGGTCGTTAGCTGTCGGTTGTCGAGGTGTCGTCGTCATCGCCGTCGTCGCCCCATTTACGGCGGGGGTCTGAGAACACGATGCGGAACGCGCTGCCGCCACCCGGGCGTGGTTGCGCGCTTATCGAAGCCCGATTGAGCTCACACAGCTCCTTGGAGATATAGAGGCCCAATCCGGTGCCGCCGTGCTTGTCGGTGTAAAACGGCTCGAAGATCTTATCGAGATTGTCCGGGTCGACACCGTGACCCTGGTCAAGGACTTCGAGGAACGGGCGGTCATTCTGCCCGGCAACGCCCGCGCGCAGTTCGACCAGGATGCCGCCCGTCTCGCTGGCGTACTTGACGGCGTTGTCGCAGAGATTCCAGAGCACCTGCCGCAGGTGGCTCGGATCCATGCGCACAGCAAGGCCCGGTGGCACGTCAAGAATCGATAGCTCGCCCTCATGAAGTTCCAGGGTGCGGACAAACTCGTCGGTGAACGCGCGCAGCCATGGCTCGAGCTGCAGCAGCTTGGGCCGGCTGGATTC
>CAZFVT010000522.1:0-2671 GCA_964522355.1 uncultured Woeseiaceae bacterium
TGATGACTTCTCGGTGATGCTCGTGGATATCACCCAGAACAAGGCGACCGAGTCCCGCATGCAGGCTGAAGCCTTCCAGGACCCGCTGACCGGCCTTTTGAACCGCCGCGGGTTTGAGGAATCAGCGCCGCTCAAGTTTGCCGAGAGCGGGCAGGCCGCGGTCGTCTATCTCGATCTCGACCAGTTCAAAGACGTCAACGACAACTTCGGGCACCAGGCTGGCGATGCCTTGCTCAAGGCTTTCGGCCATCGCCTGGCATTCTGCTTAAGGCCCGAGGATGTGGTCTGCCGGCTGGGCGGCGACGAGTTCTCGATCATGCTGCCCGGCATTTCGGAAGAGAATGCCCGTACGGTTGCCGCCCGCATCGTCTCTTCGGCTGAAGAACCCTACCTGATCCAGGGCGAGCGAATATTCTGCTCGGCCAGCGTCGGCATCGCGCTGAAGCCTCGACACGGTGACGACTTCAGGCAGCTGATCCGGCTTGCTGACGAAGCCATGTACGAAACAAAAGCCAGGAAGCGGGACGAGGCGGCCAATGACGGCGGCGCGTTTGGCGAGGCAACGATCACCGGCTAACCGCAGCCGGCAAGACAAGCTTCTCCGCCAGCTACGGCTCGATGTTGCTAAACACCAGGATGTCGACCGTATCCGGCTCCGCGCTGTCCAGCAGCACGATCTCAAACACATCAAAGGTGTCGAGCGTCAGCGGCTCTGGTCCCGCAAGCGGAACGTCGCCGCCCGGTTCCGTAATCGTAATCTCGTAGTCGTCAGGTGCCTGATCCAGGACCTGGTTGAAGCCGTAGGGGAAGTTGAACAGTGACGGAAACCTGTCGGCAATGCTCGTCCCTGCTTCGAGAATGTAGACGTCTACGTTACTGAGCGCGGTGACCGTATTGGTCACCCGCACACGGCCGACGGTTGAAAATCCGCGGCGGAATCCCGGTGCCTGAAGAGCGACGATGTCGGTTTCATCGCCCGCCAGAATCTGCAGGCTCGTGGTGCCGAGCGTAACCGTGCGGTCGTCATCGAGCACCGCCATCGTCGTGCCGGTCGGCGCGTACTGGTAGTTGGCCGTCGTCGGCACTTCGACGTCGGTCGAGAAGTCACCATAGGCGAGATTGCTGACCGCAAGATCGGTGTAATCCGCATCGATTGCCACGTCCACAGCCCCGGTGTCGATCGAGGCATTCAGGAACTGGATTGTCGCGGGAAAACGTTCGTCCGGCAGTTCGGTTGAGACTCCGCCATTGGTGAGGATGCGAACGCTGACCGGACCATTGATGCCGGGATCGGCTTCGAAGACCGTCAGTACGTAGGACTGGCTGGCGGGCAGGGTAGTCGGCGCGGAGCGATACAGGATGGTTGTCGGATCGCCGGCTGGGGTCAGGGTGACCTGGTACTCGCCGGCATCGTATTCGCGCGGGTCAGTCTGCGCGCGAAATTCGACGGTGCCCGCCGCATTACCCGCGACCGGAGCCGTACCGCCAGGACCGATGTAGACGTCGACAGCGCCGAGTGTGCCGTTCACGTGTCCGATCATCAGGTCAAACACCGTCTCGCTGCCGGTCCACTCGCGCAGCGGCCGCTGCCAGAGCGTGACCTGCTGAGCATTGACGTCGCCCGTCAACGCGAGGATGTAGTCGGTATCCCTGATCACGTCGACGGTACGCGAGGCAATCCGCGCCGGCGGGTCACTGGGCAGCGGCAGCTCGAAGTTGAACGTGTAGCTCAGGTCGTCATAGGTTGCGGCTGCGGCATCCTTATAGCTGACCGTGCCCACCTGGCGTTCCTCGATCAGGAAGTTGACATCGGGAAAGCCGACGATTGCGTTGAGGCCGCGCACGTCGGCCTTGCCGGTTGCCACCGGCAGCTGCGATTCACCGCAGGCGGAAACCAGGCTCGTTACAGCCAGCACGGAAAGGGCTGTGCGCAGAAGTCTAAGGGTCATGAACCGTGATGCCTCTTGATCGTAAGTTCTTCGCGGCGATGGATC
Organism: uncultured Woeseiaceae bacterium; assembly: GCA_964522355.1. Classification (GTDB taxonomy): domain Bacteria; phylum Pseudomonadota; class Gammaproteobacteria; order Steroidobacterales; family Woeseiaceae; genus JBFGFX01. The sequence goes on from CAZFVT010000522.1 coordinate 1,995, forward strand.
GCGATGCTCGCTGTTGTTTGCCACGTGTCGTTATGCGGATATCCGGGATCGGCCGGGAGTTGACTACTCGTAGCCATAGACAGATTTCACTTCAAGAAATTCATCGATGCCATGCGATCCCCATTCGCGACCGTTGCCAGAGTGCTTGTAGCCGCCGAACGGAGCCTGCGAATCGAGCGAGGCGCCGTTTATGTGGACCATGCCCGTACGAAGCCGCGACGCGAGCTGCCGGGCCCGATCCAGGCTGGCGGAGCTTACGTAACCGGACAGGCCATAGGGCGTGTCGTTGGCAATCTCGATTGCTTCATCGTCGCCCTCGTAGGGCAACAGGGTGAGCACCGGCCCGAACACTTCTTCGCGCGCTATCTGCATGTCGTTCGACACGTTGGAAAACACCGTCGGCTTGACGTAGTAGCCCTTGTCGAGACCCTCTGGACGGCCCGGTCCGCCCGCCACCAGGGTCGCGCCCTCATTGCTGCCAGATTCGATTAGCCCCTGAATTCGCTGCCACTGCGCCGCCGATACGACCGGCCCCAGGTCGGTATCGGCATCGTTGGGGTCGCCGACTTTGAGTGAATCGGCAACATTGGCCGCGATCTTCGCGGCCTCATCGTGTCGATCACGTGGAACCAGCATCCGGGTTGGCGCGTTGCAGGACTGGCCGCTGTTGTCGAAAC
>CAZFVT010000523.1:0-2656 GCA_964522355.1 uncultured Woeseiaceae bacterium
CTGGGTTCCTGGCTGGCTTCAGTCGTCGCGATGCCGCGACTTGCCACAGAGGTGGCGACCTTTGCGGCGCCGGCACCGAGCCATGTGGAAACGGACCTCGCGGTGCATGCGGAGCTTCGCAAGCTGGGCGATAGCCACAACGCCAGCGATCCCAACTTTCAGAGCTTCAGGGCGCAGATCCTCGCGCAGTACGACGTTGATACGGTTGAGGAGCTGCCGGTCAACTACCGTGGCCTCGTCGCCTTCGAAGGGGAGCGGGAGATGACCGACGTGTTGAACGCTTTCGCGGAAGAGAAGATGGCCGTCGAGCAGGCGCAGTCCGAGGTTGCCGCGCGGTTCAGCTTGCTTTCGCCGACGCTCGCACTCCGACGCCTGTCGATGATCATCGCCGGCACCGATCTCGAGAATCACCATCGCTTCCTGCGCGCCGCGGAGGAACATCGCTTCGCGTTCGTCCAGGGTCTCAACAAGGTGCACATCGAGAAGCTGAGTTACGCCGATGACACCAACCGCAACATCGATGAAAACAGTTCGGATCGGGCGCGGGTTAGCGCCGAGAACTGGGCGGTGTTACCGGAGTTCGACTTCAGGCCACCGCCGGCCGGCGACCGCTTCCAGCGGGCGATGCCCTCCGTGATTGTGCTGTTCCTGTGGCTGGGCCTCGCGCTCGGCTATTTCTTCGGTAGTGCGCGCCGGGTGGCGACAGCGTGATGGCAAACTGGATCCGCGAACTGAAGTTTATGGCGCAGCAGCCCTACAGCCTGACTGCGCTCGCGCTGTTGCTTGTGCTTTCGAGCGCGAGCCTGGCCTTGGGTTATGCCGAGGTGAAGCGCCAGGAAGACTCCATTGCCCGCATGCAGGTGATGGACCAAGTCGAGCGTGCGTCTATCGCAGAGACGCTCAGCGACTACGGCAGCGCAGCGTATTACAACTTCTATCCCACCTGGAATGCGCCGTCAGAACTCGCGTTTACGGCGCTGGGCCAGCGAGACGTGGCGCCGTACATGCTGCGGGTTCGCGCGCTGGCGATCGAAGGACAGATTTACGAAACGGATTCGCTGAATCCCGAGCTCGGCCTGTCGGGCCGCTTCGACTACGAGTTCGTGGTCGCCTTCCTCGTGCCTCTTTTTGTCGTGTTCCTGCTGCACGACATGATTGCCACAGAGCGGGAATCAGGTCGTTTGCCGCAGTTGATAGCTGCGGCGGGGTCCGCCGGACGCCTGTGGGTGCCCCGCGCCGGACTTCGCATCGTCTCGGTAATGCTGATGGCGTTATTGCCGTTTTGGGTTCTCTCGGCAATCGGCTCCGTCGGGCCGTCATCCATCCTGACCATCAGCCTCATCGTCGCCGGGCAGATCGCCGTGTGGTCGCTACTGACGCTCTGGCTGGCGCGGTCAGAGCGAAGCTCGTCCGCGATCGCTGCAATGCTCGTTACCGTATGGCTCGGGCTATCGCTGCTGGTGCCGCTCCTGTCGAAAGCCGCGATCGACCGCGCCGTCCCGTCGGTTGAGGGTGCTGACATTTCGCTGGTCCAGCGAGAGGCGGTCAACGATGCCTGGGACCTGCCCAAGTCGGCGACCATGGAGCCGTTTTACGCCGCCTATCCTGATCTGGCGGATTCGCCACCGATTACCGAGCCGTTTCACTGGAAGTGGTATTACGCCTTCCAGCACGTCGGCGACCTGACCGCCAGCGAGCTGTCGGATGCCTACCGTGAGTCCATCAAGGCGCGCGACCGGGCCAGCGGCTTTGTTGCCCTGGTTTCGCCAGCGGTCGCCGTGCAGCGAGCCATGCAACGCGCTGCCGGTACGGACGTCGTGAGGGCCCTCGAGTACGAGCAGCAGGTGCGGGATTATCACGCACGGATTCGAGAGTTCTATTACCCCTACCTGTTTCGCGACAAGCCCTATGATCCGGCGGTTGTGGCACAGGTCCCGGAGTTTGATGTAACGGACACAGGCGGCAAGGTCGATGAAAACACCTGAGAAACGCAGATTCAGGTCGCGACGACGAGCCTGCCCACCCGGCTGCGATAGCGCAGTGCCGGCGGCCCATGTTCCAAAAAGTTATTTCGGATACCCCGAGGACATGCTAACTACAGAAGGCGCAACGGCAGTGTCTGAACCTTCGATTCCTATTGCTTAAACGACGAACAAACTCGTAGAGCTATGTATCAGCGTACCGGCCAATGCAATCGTCATCGCACACTAGGGTTCCTGGTGCTGCTGGCGTTGGTCTGGACGCAGTTCGCGATTGCCGCGCATCTGTTCGAGCACGGTTACCATCACGATCACCACAACGATCATCGGCTCGAACATCACACCGATCATCATCACGATCGCCATAACGATGCCGATCATGATGATGAGCACGCCGAACACGGCGATGTGTGCGCAGTTTGCCTGATGCTTGACCGGGCAGACGACGCGCCCGTTGATGTCCATATCCAGTCCGTGCCGCGGGAAGCGGCACAGCAGCAAAACACGCTGTCCGTCGCGGCGGTATTCACCCGTCCCGCTCATTCCTACCATTCCCGCGCACCTCCAATAACTTCCTGATCGTCCAATCCGGCGGCGCCTGGCGCCGATTTCGCGACGGCGGCGTTTACCGCCGCGTCGATCTGTGAGAGGAGAATTTGGGGTGTTGATCAAGCAAT
>CAZFVT010000524.1:0-2646 GCA_964522355.1 uncultured Woeseiaceae bacterium
CGATATTCGCAGCTCGCTGAGCACCGGAGGCGAGGAGATTCGCCTCAGGATCAAGCCGGAGGCCGAAGCGCTCGGCCTCACGATGTCCTCCCTCGGGCAGCAGGTGCGCCAGGCCTTCTACGGCGAAGAAGCGCAGCGTATCCAGCGTGGCAAGGATGAGCTCAAGGTCATGGTGCGCTATCCCATCGAGGAGCGCCGCTCCGTTGCAGATCTTCAGAAGATGCGGATCCGGACGCCCGCCGGGGACGAGGTGCCGTTTCTCGATGTTGCCGAGGTGGAGTACGGCAAGGCATTTTCTGCGATTCGTCGCGAGGATCGACAGCGGGTCGTTACCGTTTCGGCCGATATTGATGCGCAGGTAGTTGAGCCCGGGCCCATCAATCGGCAGATGTCCGAGGAGTTTCTACCCTCGATACTGCCAGGATACCCGGGCGTTGAGTTCGCGCTTGAAGGCGCCAGTGCGGAGACGCGGGATTTCATCCTTCGTGCTTCACTTGCCGGCGTTGCCGCTCTGTTCCTGATCTATGCGCTGATCGCGATTCCGCTCAAGTCCTACTCGCAGCCGCTGGTCATCATGTCGGTGATTCCCTTCGGATTGATTGGCGCGGTCGTCGGCCACCTGATGCTGGGCATCGCATTCAGCATGTTCTCGGTGTTCGGGCTGATCGCCCTGGCCGGCGTTGTGGTTAATGACAGCCTCATCCTGCTCGACTTCGTTAACTCGGCACGGGCTAAAGGTGTGCCGCTGCGTACGGCCGTCATTCAGTCGGGCGTACAGCGCTTCCGGGCAATTATCCTGACCTCCCTGACGACCGCTGCTGGCCTGATGCCGATCATGCTCGAGAAAAGCGTGCAGGCGCAGTTCGTGATTCCCATGGCCGTGTCGCTGTCCTTCGGCATCCTGTTTGCCACGGTCATTACGCTGTTCCTCATACCGTCCCTCTATATGCTGAGAGAAGACGGTATGCGCTACTTCGGGCGGACCTGGAATCTTGCGCTGGGCCGTCAGCCAACCAAGCCGGCCATTACCGCCTGAGATTTCTTCTGTTCATTTAGCCGCAGTCGCTTTGCGGCCGCGCGGTAAGGGCTGACGCTGGTCTGGCGCCGGCAACCGGCGGCGACCAATGGGTTCCAACCAGCAGTCGACAAGTGCGGCGCCTGTAATGCTCTTGTAATCCGGGCATCCCAGACTCGTAACGATGCTCGCTCTTCCTACCGCAACCGGCAAGCGTGCCGATGCCGGCCGTGATGCGCTGAAGCCGTGAGACTGCTCGCATCTACGGTATTCCGGCTGTTCCGTCTGCTGCGCCAGGCGGTATTGCCGTCGCCGTTTCCTGGCCTTGCGCGTTATCTTCAGCGACTTGCGGTCCTGGCGATCTTTATGCCGCTGTTCCTGTTGCTGCAGCTCATTCACTGGTTGGGTTTTGCGCTGGATGAACTCCTGTTCCGTCGCTATCGATCGATTGAGGTCAAGGCACCCGTATTTGTGCTGGGTGTGCCGCGCAGCGGCACGACGTTCATGCACAGGTTGCTGGCCGAGCATGATGCCTGCACGACGTTTTCAACCTGGGAGTGTCTGCTCGCACCCAGTATCAGCGAGCGCTACCTGGGCCTGGCTGTTGCCCGCCTGGATCGGCTGCTTGGCAGGCCCATGGGGCGCCTGGCGGGATGGTTCGGGCGCCGCCTGCTCGGCCGTATCGATGACGTGCATCCGCTGTCGCTAACGGCGCCTGAGGAGGATTACCTCGCGCTGTTGCCAGTCTTGTCCGCGTTCATACTCGTTCTTCCGTTCCCGGAAGCCGACTGGCTATGGCGTCTTGGCCGCTTTGATACCGAGGCGACGGAGCGGGAACGACGACGTCTCCTGAGGTGGTACCGGCGGCTGCTGCAAAAACACCTGTACGTGCATGGCGCGAACCGGACATTGCTGTCAAAGAACGCTTCCTTCGGCGGCATGGCAGGCAGCCTGGTTGATGAGTTTCCGGACTGCCGACTGGTGATCTGCCAACGGGACTCTCTCGCCGCCATCCGTTCTCAGCTGGATTCGCTCAGGTTCGGTATGCGGGCCTTCGGTATCTCAGAGAATGATGGAAATTTTATCAATAAACTGTTGAATTGTATTTATTTTTCCTACGAAAACCTGGACGATGTCTGCAGGCGCCTGGGGCAAGAGCGAGCCCGACGGGTAGCCCTTTGGACGCTGTCGAGCGACCCCAGATCGGTAATGAACGAACTGGGTGAAGCATTCCAGCTCGGTTCTTCGAGCACCCTGGACGGGGTTTTGTCGCAGTATGAGGCGGGCAGAACGCCGCGCCGGGAATCTGCCCAGTTACCGGAGGCGCTGGCTGGCTGGGGCCTCGACTCGAACACGCTACAGCGACGCTTTGCTGCCTGGCGACATGCTGAAGGCCTGAGAATCTGATGGTCGCGGAACCGGCAGCAGTCTGCGACGAGATCTTTCCTGATTTCCGTGACAGCAAGCTGCGCATGGTCGTCATTTCTGACGCGACGGCGGAGAGAAACGGTGTCGGGTCCTATTACGCGGATCTGATCTCCCAGATCAGGCCGAAAGTAGAGACGGCCGAACTCATCTGTCCCGACGGCGATTTGTCGGGCGTCCGGCGGTTTTTGTCACCGCCGTTGCCG
>CAZFVT010000525.1:0-2640 GCA_964522355.1 uncultured Woeseiaceae bacterium
CTCGTTGGCACGGGTCATGTTACGCGCCCCGACGAACCGACCGATCATGCTGATAATGCCGACGTTCAGGCCAATCATCGGCACGAACGACAGGATGTCCCAGTTGAAGACAATCGCCGCGGCTGCGCCCTCCGTGACGCCGTAGGACTGGAACATCAACAGGAAAAGGTTGAAGGCCGCGACGTTCAGGAACAGTTCGAGGCCTGAGGGAAAGCCGAGGCGCCAGAAGCGCTTGAGAATCCGGCTGTCGAACAGGAAGGATTCGCGAACACGAAACGCTTCGCGGTGGCCGCGGGCGAAGTAGAACGCAAGATAAAGCAGCAGCGCAAAGACCGATGCGACCACCGTCGAAATGCCGGCGCCGGCGATGCCAAGGGCCGGAAAACCCAGCTTGCCGAACACCATGGTGTAAGACAGCGGTACGTTTATCAGCATGCCGACAACGTCGCAGATCATGACCACGCGGGTGCGGCCGATGCCGGCAAAGTACGACGAGAAACAAACCTTGGCGAGCGTGATCAGCACGCCGGACATCAGAATCAGGTAGTAGGTCTGTTCAAGATCGACGAGCGTCGGATCGTGCCCCATGCTGTCGAAAATTCCGTTAACGAGGAACGCAATCAGGGTCAGGAAGGGCGCGCTCATCAAGGTCATGATCAGGCCCTGGGTGACGACCCTCGGTCCCTTGTAAGCCTCTCCGGCACCGAGGTACTGCGCCGCCAGGGCATTGGCATAAGACAGCAGGCCGCTGAAAAAGCAAAACGAGAAGAACGACGCCACGCCGCCGCCGAGCGCGGCCGCCATATGCACCGGGTCGATCTGCGACATGAAGTAGCGGTCGGTGAAGATCATGACCGCGAAGGTGCCCTGCGACACGACCATCGGCAGCGCGAGTCGCAGCAGCTCGGTCATCGTTTGACCGCTGAACGGGATCTTCATGAAAGACACAGGGTGACCGGGGCCGCCTAGAGCGACTTGCAGGCGCGAAGCTGCCGCGTCAGCTCGAGCAGCTCGTCGAGGCGCGACTTGGCGTCCTCGCCGCCGCTGGCGGCGAGCTCGGCATCGATGGCGTCTATCGCCGCTCGCGTCTCTGTCTCGCAGGCCTGCCGCTCGTCCGATGGCAGTTCGGGCACATCTGCCGAAGCTCCTGTTACATCGGTCTCGACCGGCAGGTCGAAGGGATTCACGAATGCCTCTTGCCCGGTGGGCGAGGCATCGTTCGCGTCAGCAGCCGGCTCGGCCTCGTCTTCATCGTCTGACGCCGGTGCCGGGCAGGGCGTCCCCTGGAACGCGACCGTCCCGTCGGCCTGCGGGCACCGGAAGATCTCGGGCTCCTGCGCGGCGGCCGTGAGGCCTGTCAGGAGCCAGAAGAGGCCAAGCGGCAGCCAGGCCGAAAGCTGTGAGTCGGTAAGCGTCATCGACGTCATCGTACCGCGTGTAGACCGGCAGAACACTTGGCTATACTGGCGGCAACACACGGGGGAATCATGATCAGACGATCACTGTTATCGGGGCTTGTTGTAGCCCTGTTTGCGACCTTCGCATCGGCGGCAGATTTTCCGCAGCGAAACATCCAGCTTATCGTTCCCTTCGAGCCCGGCGGTGCTGGCGACATCACCTCGCGGATCATCGCCGAGGCGGCCAACGAGATTCTCGATCGCCGCAAGATCACCGTGATCAATCGCTCCGGTGGCGGCGGCATCGTAGGACAAACCTTTGTCTCGCGCGCGCGGCCTGACGGTCACACGATCCTGTCGATGACGAACTCCGTCGTTACCAATCCGACCCTGAAAGGGGCGAGCTACTCCGTCAGCGATTTTGAGCCGGTCGGTATGTACAACTTCGACCCCGAAGTGATTGCGGTCTCTGCCGATTCGCCGTTTCAGTCGCTGGATGACTTTGTCGCGGCGGCGAGAACGCGAAAGCTGAACATCGTGACGGCCGGCGTTGCCACGGCGCATCACATGGCCGGTCTCGCGATCGAGGAAAAGACCGACCTGGTTTTCAACTACCTGCCGGTGCGCGGCTTTGGACAGCAGCTTCAGTCGATCATGGGCAACCATGCGGATGCCGGCCTGTGGCCACTCGGTGAAGCATTGACCCACGTCGAGGCCGGCAGCGTCCGGATACTCGCGATCGCCGACGAGACCCGGGACGCGCGCCTGCCTGAGGTGCCCACCTTCCTGGAGGGTGGCCTCGGCGTCGCGGTCTGGGCGACCTTCCGCGGCTGGGCCGTACCGGCCGGCACACCCGATGACGTTGTACAGACGCTGTCGGAACTCCTGGAGACGGTCCACGCCTCGGACGCCTACCGGCAAAAGATGACCGCGGCCGGTTATCGTCCGGTTTATCGAGACGCCGCGGATTACCGCAAGGCGATCAAAGATTACCTGGCGCTGACGGAGGCCGTGATTGCGGCGCACGGTCTCGCCGACTAGCGCTTTGCCGCACACTCTCTCGTGACCGAGCCTGTTGAAACGAGGCCAGCAGGTCGACCCGGCCTGATCGCGGGCCCGGTCTTGCTCGTGCTCGGCTCACTGGCCGCCTGGCTGGCGACGGATTTCGACGCCGAGTCGCGTCCGTTCCCGCTGGCACTGGGTGGCCTCGTGGCAGTGTCGGGCGTCGGCATCCTGGTGCAGG
>CAZFVT010000526.1:0-2637 GCA_964522355.1 uncultured Woeseiaceae bacterium
AGGATCACGTTGCAGCAACCTGGGTCGGGGACGGCAGTACGGCTGAGGCAGACTTCCATTACGCCCTGACGTTCTCGGCGGTCTATTCCGCACCGCTCATCCTCAACGTCGTCAACAACCAGTGGGCCATCTCTACCTTCCAGGGATTTGCCGGCGGTGACCGGCGTCCCTTCGCGGCGCGTGGCCTTGGCCTCGGCACGCCGGGACTGCGCGTGGACGGCAACGACTTCCTCGCCGTCTATGCGGCAACCCTGTGGGCGGCCGACAGGGCACGACGCGGCGGCGGGCCTTCGTTAATAGAGCTCGTGACCTACCGCGGGGGTGCCCATTCGACCAGCGACGACCCGACCAAATACCGGCCCAAGGATGAATGGGCGTCGTTCCCGCTGGGAGACCCCATCGAGCGACTTAAACAGCATCTGATCAAGGAAGGCGCCTGGTCGGAAGCCGATCACGAAGCGATGGAAGAAGAGCTTCGCGAGGAGGTCCTGGCTGCCTGGAAGGAGGCCCAGAAGTACGGAACGATGACCGAAGGACCGTTTATTGATCCGGCGACGATGTTCGACGACGTGTACGCGGAAACGCCGCCGCACCTCGAATTGCAGCGTCGGCAGATGCAGGACCTGGAGAAGTAGGCCCGCCATGGCGCAGATGAACATGATCGAAGCCATTCGTTCTGCGATGGACGTGATGATGGAGCGCGACCCCAGCGTTGTGGTGCTTGGCCAGGACGTTGGTTATTTCGGCGGCGTGTTCCGCTGCACCGACGGTCTGCAGCGCAAGTATGGTGAGCACCGCGTCATCGACGCGCCGATTGCCGAAGGCGGCATCATCGGCACGGCAGTTGGCATGGGCGTCAACGGCCTCAGGCCGGTGGTAGAGATTCAGTTCGCCGACTACATCTATCCCGGATTCGACCAGATCGTCAGTGAGCTCGCCCGCCTCCGTCACCGTTCGGGCGGTGACTTCTTTTCACCGATGACGATTCGCACGCCCTGCGGCGGCGGCATTCGCGGCGGCCAGACCCACTCGCAAAGCCCGGAGGCGCTGTTCACCCACGTGGCCGGCATCAAAACGGTTATGCCGTCCAATCCCTACGATGCCAAAGGCCTGCTGATTAGCGCTATCGAGTCGGACGATCCTGTTGTCTTCTTCGAACCCAAGCGTATCTACAACGGCCCCTTCGATGGCGATCCCGACAAACCAGCCGTTTCCTGGGCCCGCCATCCCAAGGGCGAGGTTCCGAGTCATTACTATTCGGTGCCGCTCGACAAGGCGGAGGTGATCCAGCCCGGCGAGGACATGACCATCGTCACCTACGGGACCCTGGTACACATTGCACAGGCCAGCGCCCGGGAACTGGGCGTTGACGCCGAAGTCGTCGACGTTCGCACTCTGGCGCCGCTCGATATCGATACGATCGCCGACTCAGTACGAAAGACGGGCCGTTGCCTGGTGGCACACGAGGCAACGCGCTTTGGTGGCTACGGCGGCGAGCTGTCAGCGACAATACAGGAAGAGTGCTTTTATCATCTTGAAGCGCCGATCGAGCGCATCGGCGGCTGGGACACGCCCTACCCCCATGCATTCGAATGGCAGTACTTCCCGGGGCAGAAACGCATGAAAGCTGCCATTACCCGGGTCATGGAGGCCGAATGAGCGAGTACACCTTCAAGCTGCCGGATCTTGGCGAAGGTACCGTCGAATCCGAGATCGCCGAGTGGTACATCAAGGTCGGGGACCTCGTTAAGGAAGAAGACGTGGTTGGCACCATGATGACGGACAAGGCGGCGGTGGAACTGGCCTCGCCGGTAACCGGCACTGTGGTCCGCCTCGCCGGCGAACCTGGTGATGTTATTAACGTCGGCGCGCCGCTGGTCATCTTCAACATCGATGCTTCCGATGCGGCCGCCGTCGAGTCCGAACCGGCAAACGAAGAGCCGCCTCCCCCGGCATTGATGCCGCCCGAAACAGGCAGCACGGCGCCACTGGTTGCCGAGGAAGCGAGCTCCGAGGCGGTGAGCAACACCCATCCGGACGACTCGGTTCGCGTACTGACCTCGCCGGCGATCCGCCGCCGGGCCCGCGAGGCGAACATCGATCTCGCCGCCGTGCCCGGCAGCGGCAACAACGGGCGCATCCTGCGCAAGGATCTTGACGCCTACCTGCAGCAGCGCCTTCCGGAACGCGCTGGTGACGCTGAGCTCGCAGAGTCCGGCACCTCCGAAATACGCATCATCGGTCTGCGGCGGATGATCGCCGAGCGGATGACCCGCGCCAAGCGCGAGATTCCGCATTTCTCTTACGTTGAGGAAATCGACATCACGGCGTTGGATGCCCTGCGTCAATCGCTGAACGAGGAACGCGGCGCAGAACCGAAGCTGACCCTTCTCCCGTTCCTCGCGCTGGCGCTGGTGCAGGCGCTCAAAGACTACCCGCAGTGCAACACCACCCACGACAGTGAACGCGACGTACTCATCAGACATGAGTCCGTGCACCTGGGCCTGGCGACTCAGACGCCCGACGGACTCAAGGTGCCGGTTGTCCGGCACGCCGAGCAGCGAGGCCTGGAAGGTATCGCTGCCGAGATGCGTCGACTGGCGGACGCGGCGCGTAGCAACAAGATCAAGCGGCATG
>CAZFVT010000527.1:0-2628 GCA_964522355.1 uncultured Woeseiaceae bacterium
CCATCACGATGACTCCGGATTGTTCGTCGATCACGACTTTCGCGACCTGATCGGCAAGGTCGACGCGGTGAGTATTGCAACGCCTACACCGTCCCACTTCGAAATTGTAGGCACGCTGCTGGAAGCGGGCATCCACGTGCTGGTCGAAAAGCCGCTGACCTCGACCGTCGAGCAGGCGCAGAAGCTCGTCGACATCGCCGAGAAGCAAAACCTGATTCTCCAGGTCGGTCACCTCGAGCGATTCAACCCGGCGGTCATGGCCGTGGCGCCAACCGTTGTCGAGCCGCGCTTCATCGAGTCACTGCGCATCGCGCCCTACAAACCGCGTGGAATCGACGTCAGCGTCGTCCTGGACCTGATGATTCATGACATCGACCTGATCCACAGTTTCGCGGGTTCGAGAATGGTCCGCGCCGATGCGGTGGGCCAGTCGATCTTCTCCGACAACATCGACATTGCCAACGCGCGTATCACCTTCGAGAACGGCTGCGTGGCCAACGTCACCAGCAGTCGCATCAGCCTGAAAACCGAGCGCACGATTCGCATCTTTGAATCCAGCGCCTATCACTCGGTCGATCTGTTCGCCAAGAACGCGACGAGCTACCGTGCGTCCGGCGACGGGCCGGTAGAAACGCCGGAAGATTTGAAGATCAGCCAGGCGTCGTTCGAATCCAGCGACGCGCTCATGGTCCAGGCCGAGGCGTTTCTCGACTCGATTTCGGGCGGTCCGCCGCCGCTCGTGAACGGCCGCACGGCCATGGAGGCGCTGGAAACGGCCGTCGCCATTGGCGAGATGATTGAAGGAAACGCAAGCTGATGAACGTACCTTTCCTGGACCTGAAGCGGGGCTTTGCGGCCCACCAGGCCGAGTTCGAGAAAACCGTGGCCGAAGTCGCGGCCAGTGGCTATTACATTCTTGGCCCGCACGTTAAGAGCCTCGAGCAGGCCATGGCGGAATACCTGGACGTGCCCTACACCTTGAGCTGCGCTTCCGGCACCGACGCGCTGCACCTGGCCGTCGTCGCAGCAGGCCTTGGGCCTGGTGATGAGGTCATCACCACACCGTTCACCTTCGCCGCCACGGTGGAGTGCATCGAGTATGTCGGCGCAACGCCGGTGCTGGTGGACATCGATGCGGACACTTTCAATATTGAACCGGCAAAGATCGCCGAAGCCATCACGCCGGCAACCCGGGCCATCATCCCGGTTCACCTGTTTGGCCTCCCGGCCGACATGGAGGCGATCACGGCCCTCGCCAAAGAACATGACCTGGTAGTCATCGAGGACGCCGCGCAGAGTCTCGGCGGCAAGTGGCATGACCGACAGACCGGCAGCATTGCCGACTTCGGCGCCTTCAGCTTTTACCCGAGCAAGACGCTCGGCTGCTTCGGCGATGGCGGCATGGTCGCCTGCCATTCAGAAGAGATGTATGCCCGACTCGTTGCCTTGCGCAATCACGGCTTTAACCCGCACGGTGAGCACGTCATGCTCGGCTACAACAGTCGCCTCGATGAGATCCAGGCGGCCGTGCTGGAGATCAAGCTGCCGCACCTGGATGCCGCAATTACCCGGCGGCGTGAGATTGCCGCGCGCTACGACGAAGTCTTCTCCGCAACGGACGCAAAGGTGCAGGCGCATCCCGAGGGCCGCTACCACGCCGCGGGCTACTACACGATTTTAGTCCCCGGTCGCGACGAGATGCGCAAGTCCCTGCAGGAGGCGGGCGTCTCGACGGCGCTCTATTACGGCAAGCCGCTCAGCCATCATGAGCACTACGGCAAGACCTGCCGGGATATGGGCCTGGCAGCCGCCGAGCACGCTTCAGCGCGCGCGCTGTCGCTGCCGATTTATCCGGAGATGACGGACGACGAGGTGGAGTTTGTCGCCACGACGACGGCGCAGGCCATCGCTGCGCAGTAGGGTGTCGCGGGCTAAGTCGCGCGTTTGCGACCGCTCAAGAAACCGTAGTGCCCGTACTTGGACTTCACGGACAGCCAGTCCTTGAGGAACCTGACGTCCTCCGTCTCCTCTATGCTCTCGAGCGTCTTGTCGCCGTTTCTTAACGCACGAAACGACTGCTCCAATGCCTTGTAGCGATCGCCGGTTATGCCGTTTCGCTTCAATCCGATGGCGTTCAGACGGTAGTGGCGAACCGGGTTGCCGCCGATCATCGTAAACGGCAGCGCATCTTTCCTGAGCGGTGTGTAGCCGGCCACCATGCAGAACTGGCCAATCCGGGTGAACTGGTGCGAGGCGGCCATGCCGCCCATGACCACGTTGCGTCCCACCTCCACATGACCAGCAAGCGTCGCATTGTTGGTAAAGACGACGTTGTCACCGACGATGCAGTCGTGCCCAACGTGCGCGGACGTCATGTAGAAGCCGTTTGAGCCAAGGCGCGTCTCGCCACCCGGCAGGTAGGCACGGTTGACGGTAACGAACTCACGCATGACGTTGTTGTCGCCGATCACAACCCAGGTTTCCGAACCGTCGTAGCCGGTGTGTTGAGCATCGCCACCGATCACCGTGTGCGCGTCAATGACGTTGTTTTCGCCGATTCGGCTATAGGCCCGGATGATGGCGTGGGGGCCGATGCGCGTTCCTGCCCCAATTTCCACATGACCTTCG
>CAZFVT010000528.1:0-2613 GCA_964522355.1 uncultured Woeseiaceae bacterium
CCAAGCGATTCCGGGATCAGGGTGCCAGCCGCCGGGACCGGATACTGGCGGCCACCGACAAGGTCGGTAGTCTCGCCGGCATTCCCGTCGTGGTTCAGGCGGTCAACGCGGCCAACCGGTCAGATGCGGGCCGGAAACTCATCGAGAAGACGCTGGGCGTTCATCGTGACGCGCCACGGCCTGATTACCATTCGAATACCGCCCGCAAACGGCTGCGATCGAACCTGTCAGAATCCGGCCGGTCCGCTGAACCGGGAACGACGACCAACGGCAAAGTCGTTCTTTACACGACCTGTTATGGCAACAGGAACCTTCCGGAACTGGCGGAAAACCTGGTCGCCGTCTTTGAACACAACGGCATACCCGTCACCCTGGCGGAGAAAGAGGCCTGCTGCGGCATGCCGAAGCTTGAGCTTGGCGATCTGGAAGGCGTAGCGCGAGCCAAGGACGCCAACATCCCGGCGTTGGCAGCACTGGTCGACCAGGGTTGGGACATCGTGACGCCGATTCCGTCCTGCACGCTCATGTACAAGCAGGAACTCCCGCTGCTATTCCCGGACGATGAGGACGTGCTCAAGGTTCGCGATGCGATGTATGACCCCTTTGAGTACCTCATGCTCAGACACAAGGACGGCAAACTGAACACCGAGTTCAAGCAGACGCTGGGAGATGTTGCCTACCAGGTACCCTGCCACCTACGTGTGCAGAATCTGGGACTGAAGACCCGCGATATGCTCGAACTCGTGCCGGAGACCAAGGTGCAGGTGATCGAACGTTGCTCCGGTCATGACGGCACCTATGCCGTCAAGAAAGAGTTTCATGAGATTTCCAAGAAGATTGCCCGCCCGATCGTCAGCAAGGTGAAGAAGAGCGAGGCGAAACATTTCATCAGCGATTGTCCGATGGCGGCCGAACAGGTTGCCCAGGACCTCGGTGATACGGAGCCCGAGCATCCGCTGGGCCTAATCAGGAAAGCCTACGGTTTATGAAGCAGGAAGCGATGAACAAACTAACCCGAGACGATCTCTACAGCCTCGAACAGTACGCGGAAGCTCGTGACGAGTTTCGGGCCAGGGTATTGGCCCACAAGCGCAATCGACGTCTGCCGCTGGGCACCAATGCCACACTCTATTTCGAAGACCGGCTAACGATGCAATACCAGGTGCAGGAGATGCTGCGCATCGAGCGGATCTTTGAGCCTGAAGGCATCCATGAAGAGCTCGATGCCTACAATCCGCTGATTCCCGACGGCCGAAACTGGAAAGCCACGTTCATGGTCGAGTTTCCCGACATCGACGAGCGCCGGGCCATGCTGGGTGCGCTGGTCGGCATCGAAAACCGCATCTGGATGAAGGTCGGCGAAGGGGAGAAGATTCGACCGATCGCGGACGAGGACCTGGAACGCTCGGATGACGACAAGACGTCGGCCGTTCACTTCCTGCGTTTCGAACTGACGGATGGGGATATCGAGGGTCTGCGGCTGGGCGCGGCGCTGTCCGCGGGCATCGATCATGACAGCTATACCGTCGACGTGGATCCGGTGCCCGACAACGTTCGGGCGTCGCTCATCGAGGATCTCGGGTAGCTGCTTTTCCCCCGGGTGTCGTCGCCCGGTTGATGTTCTTTGAGCGCTTGCATGGCGGCTATGCCTTCCTGCTAGAATCGCCGTGCTTTCCATCGCTTGGGTTACGCGCATAAATGAGTAAACGCTACGATGCGTCCGACATCGAGGTCTTGAGTGGTCTCGAGCCGGTACGCCGTCGGCCGGGTATGTATACCGATACGACCCGTCCAAATCACCTGGCCCACGAGGTGATCGACAACAGCGTCGACGAAGCCCTGGCCGGGCACTGCAAGAAGATCGACGTCACCCTGTACAAGGACGGTTCGATCGAAGTCAGCGACGACGGTCGCGGCATGCCGGTCGATATCCATCCAAAGGAAAAGATCCCCGGGGTGGAGCTGATCCTGACCCGCCTGCATGCCGGGGGAAAATTCAACAAGGACACCTACCAGTACTCCGGCGGCCTGCACGGCGTCGGCGTCTCGGTCGTGAATGCGCTGGCGAAGAATCTCGAGGTCTGGATTCGACGCGACAGCAAGGAATACAACCTGAGCTTTGTCGGCGGCAAAAAGCGCGGCAAGCTGGAGGTTGTGGGTAAGGTGGGTAAAGCGAATACCGGAACGACGATTCGCTTCTGGCCAGACGCCCAGTATTTCGATTCGCCCAACATCTCGGTGCCAAGGCTCAAGCACGCTCTGAAGGCCAAGGCCGTGCTGTGTCCCGGGCTGCGGGTTCGCCTGAAGGTCGAGAAGCCCAAGGAGTCGCTGGAGTGGCAGTACACCGGCGGTCTCGAGGAATACCTGATCGAGGCGGCCGGAGACGTTGAACGGCTGCCGGCCGAGCCGTTCGCCGGAGCCATGAGCGGCAAGAGTGAAGCCGTTGACTGGGCGCTGGTCTGGGCAGTCGATGGCAGCCAGCAGGTCACCGAGAGCTACGTAAACCTGATTCCTACCGCCCAGGGTGGCACCCACGTCAACGGTCTGCGAACCGGTTTGACCAACGCGATTCGGGAGTTCGCCGACTTTCGCAGCCTGTTACCGCGCGGCGTT
>CAZFVT010000529.1:0-2609 GCA_964522355.1 uncultured Woeseiaceae bacterium
AGACGTTTGCCACACAGCTGGACGCCCTGCCATCAGACACCCGGCTGTTTCCCGGCCACGACTACCTGGTCACCAACCTTCGCTTCAGCCTCGACAGGGAGCCGGACAACCAGGCCGCGCAGGCCATGCTAGACAGCCTGATCGATCACGACCCGGCAAACGCACGGGTTACGACCCTGGGTGAGGAAAAGACCTTCAATCCGTTCTTTCGACTATCGAGCCCCGGCATCATTGAAAACCTGGCTGCCAGCCATCCGCAGATCGATGGCTCGTCGGGACCGAAGGCGGTTTTCCTTGCGCTGCGGGAGCTCAGAAATCGCTGGTAGAACGTCAGTCGGATGAGAGCCGCTTCGTCAGGCGCTCGAGCTCGCTCGTCGTTTCGGGCGCTTGCGTCATCGACCTTCGCCAGGCAAGCCACAGCCAGTAAAGCGCGTCGAAAAGCTGCATCATGATGGCCAGGCGCTCACGGGATTCGGGCGCGGCGGTTCCCAGGTACGCCGACAGCAACCCGAGCTGCGCTTCACGGCCAAGCTCGTGGTAGGCAAGCGGGCCGGCGAGATCAAAGAAGGGATCATTGTCCGCCGCGTATTCCCAATCGATAAGCCACAGGCGATCGCCCCGCAGAAGATTGGCGGCAACGATGTCGTTATGGCAGCAACAGAAGCCATCACTCGTTGCAGGGTCCAGCTTCAGCTCGATCACGGCCCGTTCAATGATAGTGAGGCAGCGTCCGGCCATTGACTGAAGCGCAGAATCCCCTCGAATAGACGCCTCGTAGTGGCCGGCGGCTCGGCGCGCATCGTAGCGCTCTCCACAAACGGGCAACGCGTGCACGCGGCGCAGCAGGTCGGCGAGGGTGTCCAGAAATCGCGAGTCGTTGAACGCTGCCGGCGAGGTGGGCGGCGCTTCCACGAAGCGCGTTACCAGCAATTCGGCGTCCGCAAAAAGCACCTCAGGCGCAATGCCGGCTTCGGCTGCCGTTTGGTGAATCTCGATCTCGCGCACCCGATCCGTCTCGGTGCCTGCGTTTTTCGCATTGGCAAGCCGGACAACGTAAGGTTCGTTCGCAACCGTCACCCTGTAACTCTGATTGCTTAATCCGCCAGGCATGCTCTCGATGCGCTTCTCGGCGCGAGACCATCCGGGTACGCGCCGGAGCGCCTCTGACAGCCGGTCGCTCACGCGAGCGATTGCTCAGCCGACGTCTCACGGAAAGATCGTGTCCATGCGATCAGCCCGAAGGGAATGAGCGCGAGGTAGACGGCGAACAGGAGTGCCGCGAAGGAAAGTCCGCGCTCAAGATAAATGGCGATGGAGATCGCATCGATGACCAGCCAATACCACCAGTTTTCCAGGATCTTACGAGCGACGAGGAACGTCGCCCAGAGCGACGCGTAGGTCGTAAAGGAGTCGATGTAGGGAAACGCGGCATCGGTCCAGGTGCTGAGCGCCAGCCCGGTCAACGCTGAAGCCGTCACTACGGCAACCATGGCCAGTGCGTGCCGTTTTTCGGACCATCGGGTCACCGGCAGGCTACTGCTTTTGCCGCCAGCGAATTGCCATGACCAGGCACCGTAAATCGCCATCGCCGCATAGAAAAGCTGCAGACCGGCGTCCATGTAAATCCTGGCACCCGCAAACAGGAACGCAAAAATCATCGAGCTGATGAAGGCGCAAAGCCAGCACCAGATGGACTCACGAATGGCTAGCAGCAGGTAGGCGATACCCAGAACGAGTGCGACGATTTCCACGACCGGCAGGTCGCCGGCCTGCCGAATAATCGACGCGATGAACTCGCTCACCCGTCGTCCGCGAGCGGGTTATTCAGAATCTTGATCGCGAACACCGCCTTTGGCAGCTGATCGAAGGTTTCACGAATCTCGGCTTGCAGCGCCTGCATTACGACGTCGAATTCGCCGCGAAGCTGGGTCGACATCGTGTTCGTGACGACCTCAATACCCTCATGGCGGTTAAGACGATCAATGACGTCCTGAATGGGAGGAATGAAATCCGCATCCAGCGGATAAAGACTAACGTCGACGGCTATGCGCACGGTCGTTCTCCTAAAGCAAATACTCGAAGGTGATGCCCACCTGCTGTGGGTCGCCACGCCGGATGTAGAGTTCGTCGCCGAAATCCGGTGGTTCGTTGCCAAAAAAGAAACCTCGAACCGCGTATTCCTCGTCGAACAGGTTGCGACCCCAGATCTCGGCCGACCAGTTGTCCTGGCGGTAGCCGAGCCGGAGGTTGACCAACTCATAGGCTTCGGACTGCTGATCGTGGCTCACGCCGAAATAGAAGCTGTCCTGCGCCTGCATGTCGATGCGCGCATAGAAACCGCGACTGCTCGTGAACAGCGCACCCAGCGATGCGTTGTACCCCGGCGCATGCGCCTGGTCGCGACCATCGAGGTTGCCGTTCGGCCCATCAAAATCCTCGAACTCTGCATCGAGCAGGCCAAGGCCGCCGTAGATCTCGACGCCGTCGGTGGCCAGCCAGCGAAAATCAGCCTCCAGCCCCAGCGTGCGCCCTCGCCCGGCGTTGTCGGTAAAAAAGATAAAGGATGCCGGATCGTTGGGGTTCAGCTGCTGCGAGGTACGGACCTGCTG
>CAZFVT010000530.1:0-2605 GCA_964522355.1 uncultured Woeseiaceae bacterium
TACGGACGGGCTACTGGCGTAGCCAACCTGTTCGGCGAGGGCCTCGGCATTCTCATCGAGGTTTTTCGCCAGCGACGAATAGTCGAACAGTCGGCACTCGAAGCCATAGCGATTCTCCAGCCGCTGACGCAGCGGACCCATGATGGTGCCGGGCATCCAGATCCCGTGGAGAAGAATGACGGTGGGTTTGGGCATGGCAATAGCGGCGCTCGGGCGCGACGTGACGATGCGCCATACTAAGCCAGTTGGACAGGCGTTCGCAGCCGATAGCCAGAACCCGTTCGGGACGCTGTGGTCTATGATGATGCTACTGTCGACTTGCTGGACGATTTGCGCATGGCCCGACCACTATGGTTCGTGCTCGGGATGATCTCATTGGGCCTCGGCGCGCTCGGCGCCGCGCTGCCCCTGCTGCCGACCACGCCCTTCGTCCTGGCGGCGGCCTTTTGCTTCGCGCGTTCGTCGGAACGCTGGCATGCCTGGCTTCTCGCTCATCGCACCTTCGGGCCGCTGATCATCAACTGGCAGGAGCATCGCGCGATCAGTCGCAACACCAAGATCGTAAGCGTCCTGTCGATGATTGCCGTATTGCTGCTGTCATTCGTGGCCGGTGCTTCGACGCTGGTGCTGTCGATACAGGCTGCTGTGCTGAGCATCAGCGCCTGCTACATCCTGACCCGGAATCTCCCGCCATCCTGATCGGTAGCCGCCGGTCGCCGTGTTCAGCCAAACCAAGGTCCGGCAGCTCTGCTTCCAGCTTGCGGCGCGGCCCGTTCATACCGACATACACAGTGCGAGCAGTAGGGCAAACAGGCGCCGAAGCAAGGCATCTTGTCGGAGGCAAAGGCTGGGGGCCGTTTCGTTGCCCGGCGGTCGACAGCGGGACGGACTTAACGGGTAAACTAAGGGCAAGACTCGGCAGCTGCACGGTATTTTGAACGACGAAATCTATAAGCCCGACGGTAGAACCAACCGCGAACGCATGCTTGCCGGCGACCCGTATATCGCCGACGATCCGGAGCTTGTGCGGGAGAGCCTTCGGGCGGCGAAACTCACCGCCCGGTATAACGCAACGACGCGCGAAGATCGCGAAGCACGGGAGCGGCTGCTGGACGAACTCCTGGGGTCGGTCGGCGAAGGCACCCTGTTGCGACCGCCGATCCGCTTCGATTACGGCTACCAGACAACGATCGGCAAGCGCACGTTTGCAAACTGGGGTCTGGTGGTCGCCGACGTGGCCCGCGTCAGCATCGGCGACGACGTTCAGATGGCACCTAACGTCCAGCTCCTGACGGCTACCCACCCGGTGGAGCCCGAACCGCGCCGCGCAAAATGGGAAAGCGGCGAAGCGATCTCGATTGCCGACAACGCCTGGCTGGGGGCCGGCGTCATCGTTTGCCCCGGGGTCAGCATCGGCGAGAACACGGTTGTAGGTGCGGGCGCTATTGTCGTAGCCGACCTGCCCGCCAACGTGCTCGCAGTCGGCAACCCGGCGAGAATCATTCGCCAACTCTGAAATTGACCGCGTTGTAACCGAGGAAATGGGCGGAACGATCACGGACGAGGGCAACAGCTGGTTGGTACCGGTCATGGGGGAGTGAGCGGCGGAAGCTGCACCGAGGACCGTCCGCCCATCGAGTTAATGGCCGTCGACCGCCGACGGCGTCGCGAAATCTGCAAGCAGCCTCGATGCGTTCAAAACCGTAATCTGAATAGACGAGACCACCAATGAACAAACAGCTCAGCAGCAATGAGATCGATACGTTTGCCGAGGAGGGGGTGATATTGATCCAGCAGGCCGTAGATGCCGAATGGGTGCAGCGGCTGAACGCCGTCGCCGACGCACAGCTCGCCAACCCCAGCCGGTGGGCGAACGATGCGAACCCGGGTGCGGCGACGAACCGCTTGTTTACCGACCGCTACCAATGGCGAGAAAACGCAGAGATTCGCAGTTATCTCAGTGACTCCGGGGTCGCCGGACTGGCTGCCCAGGCCATGAACAGCTCGACCGCACGCTTCTATTTCGATCACCTGCTGGTCAAGGAACCGCAGACGACGACGGAAACCCCCTGGCACCAGGATGCTCCCTACTGGCCCTTCCTTGGCAAGCAGATCTGTTCCATCTGGTTGGCGCTGACTGACGTGACAATCGAACAGAGTGCGATGGAATTCGTACGCGGCTCGCACGCCGACGGCAAGTACTACCTGCCGGAGCTGTTCGGCGACCGCGAGGATCATCCGAACGAGTGGCTGCGCGACGCCGAGGGTGAGCCGGTACCCGCCATCGAGGACCATCGCGACGACTACGACATCATCGGTTGGGACATGAAAGCGGGGGATGCGGTGCTGTTCTCAGCGTGGATCCTGCACTGGGCGCCGGGCAACGCCTCGTCGGACCATCGTCGCGCGGCGCTGTCGACCCGCTGGCTGGGCGATGACGTCGTCTGGAACCCGCATCCGGGCGCCGACCCCACCGTGACGCAGGATGACGTCAGCCTGAAGCCGGGCGATCCTGCCCGGGACGATGACGTGTTCCCGGTGGTCTGGCCGAGAGAGGCGCAGACCCTGGTCTGACAAGAGAAAGACCGACCCCCGGGGCGTGAGG
>CAZFVT010000531.1:0-2597 GCA_964522355.1 uncultured Woeseiaceae bacterium
CGAGCTGGAATTCCGAGCGATTGAGCTCACCTATCGCGGAGACGCCGATGGCCGGCTGGCCGCTGATCGGATTCTCGATGGCTCCGTTGATGGTCATCGCCAACTCGAGCGGTCGCGAGATGCCGCGAATGGTGACCTGGCCTTTCAAAACGCCCTGCCGCTCGTCGGAAAGCACCAGCTCTTCAGCAACGAAACGGATGTGTGGAAACTTTTGCGCGTTAAAAAACTTCGGCGAGGCGAGTTCCTCGTCGAAATAGTCGACGTTGGAACGAATGGAGTCGGCCGCGATGGCGACCGCCACGGAGCTTTCCTCGAGATTGTCGGCATTCAGGTTCAGCTCACCGTCGACCTCGGCCGCCCGCAGCAGCGGATAGGACAAGCCCTGATGAAGATAGGAGAAAGTGACGTAGCTGTGCGCTCGATCGATGGCATAAACACCGGACGGTATGTCAACGGAACCCGCCGCCAGCGCCGACGATGTCGCCAACAGGATGCCAACCTTCAGGATCATACGGCGAATCATGGCGCCCGCTCCTCTCCCGGCTGAACGTCCGCGCGAACAAACTCCAGCTGCAGGTTAAGGGTAAGTTCGTCGCCGACCAGGGTGTCGTAGGCGGTCAGCCCAAAATCCGAGCGCCGGATTTTGCCGCTGGCGGAAAACCCGATCATCTCCTTGCGGGTCTGGCGGTTCATTGACGCCTGGTTGATCGTCACATCCAGGGTGACCGGGCGGGTGGTGCCCGCTACGGACAAATCGCCGGACAGCTGCCCGCTGTTTTCGGATTGCGCCGTGAATTCGGTGGACTCGAACGTGATCTGTGGGTGTTCGGCGACGTTGAAGTAGTCGGCACCCCTGAGGGTCTCGTCGAGCTCCGCGACGCCGGTAGCCACACTGGCCGCCTCGATCGTCGCGGCGACGCGGCTGTTCGCCATGTTTCTTCCGTCCAAGGTCAGCGCCGCATCCAGGTCGGCAAAATGCACGACCGGATGCGAGAGACCCATGTGCGAATAGGAAAATGTCAGGTAGGCGTGGTTCTCGTCGAGCTCGTAGAGACCCGGCGACACGTTTGCGGCCATTGACCGGATGCCGCCCTCACCGCCTGCATCCTCGCCGGCGTTCAGCTCAACGTTGGTCCGGGTGTTGGAACGAAACGGCGACACCGTGCGACCGGTCGGAAGGGTTACCGTAACGATCGACATACGCTTGGTGTTGTTGCGACCGAGGATGCCGGTCACCGTGACCTCGTCGCCCACCTTGATCGTGTTCTTGTCCCAGCCCATACGGCCAAGCATCATCAGGTTCAGCGTCTCAAGATCCCAGAGCTCGGTGCTGCCATCCTCGTTGGTCACCTCAAGGTAGTACCGCGCATGCGGATTACGAAACATGACCTCCTTGATGACGCCGCTGATGGTGCCCTCATTGCCGGCCTCATAGTCTGCGGCGAAGGCGTGGTGCGCGCGCACCGGCATGGCCCATACCAGGAGCAGGCTCGCGACGACTGCGAATCGTGACATGAATCCCCCACTGCCGCGATGACGCGGCAAGACTGTTCGCCGAGTATCGCACGCGTGATTCAGGGCATCGGCGTCCGATTGTGCTCTGCGAAACATGCCCGGGTCCCACGGCAGCCGATGAGCGGCAGCGCTTACTCGAGGTTTGCGTGCTTGCCGATTTCCCAGTCGAAGGTGTCCCCGAGCGTCGTTTGCGCGACTTCGGCCGGCAGGGTTTCAAGCTCGGTCGCCATCGTGTCGTTCCAGCGATTGAGGTAACCGAACAGGGCAATGGTGGCGACAATTTCAACGACCTGGCCCTCGTCGAAATGCTCGTACACGGCATCAAAATGATCCTGGTCGGTCTGTGCCGGCGACAGGGCACCGTGGTAGGCGAGCCTCAGCGCGGCGCGCTCGGCGTCGCTGAAAAGATCAGAGGCTTCAAACTCCCAGACCCGGCTGATCTTCTCCTCGGAGGCCTTGTAGATCTTCGACAGGTTGGCCATGTGCGCCTGGCAGTACCGGCAGCCGGCGACCTGGCTGGCAACAAGACTGACCAACATCTTCAGCTCTTCGCTCACGGTGCCCTCGTAGAGCACTGCCTGATTGAGCTGCATGAAGGCGCGCACGATGTTCGGCCGACGGGCCATCGTCATGATGCTGTTTGGCGTAAAGCCACGCGTGTTCTTGTAATGGGTGAAGCGTTCTCGAATGTCGTCAGCGACATCGTCGAACGAAAGGGGGTTCATGTAGGCCAAGTGTCTATCCTGTTCAGGTTGTCAGCCAGGCCGACGGGGGGTGAATCCCCACGGCCAGGTCTCAGGCGATATCGAATCGGGCGACCGTGCAGCCCACGGCGAATATCGGCAGTTCAGCGGTATAGAACTGCAGGTCGCCTGCACCGCCGGCAGCCGCGGCGGCGGCGATGAAGGTGCGGATTTCAAAGCCGCCCTGGCCGCCGTCCCGATAGGTTTCTTCATCGGTATAGCTCAGCAGTTTGTCCTTGTCCTGGCGCATCAGCCGGTCGAGGAATTCCCGATCCCAGGGCTCGTTGATCTTTCCCGAGTCCGGTGTCGCCGGCCAGTGAGAAATGCCGCCGGTGCCCA